>JAUIJX010000018.1 GCA_030430795.1 Alphaproteobacteria bacterium
GCGTTTCAGCAGTGTTGGGACGGTATCGGCGTTGACGCGGAAGCTTGCGACGCCGATGGAAACAGTGACCTGGCCGATGGTTTCGCCGGTGTCGCGGCGTTTGAGTTCCTTGCTGGCCACAGCAGCACGCAGGTTCTCCGCCACGATCATGGCATTACCGATATTGGTGGATGGCAGAATGACGGCGAATTCTTCCCCGCCGAAGCGTGCCACAATGTCCCGGCCTTTCAGGGTGTCGGTCAGCAGTTTAGCCACCATTTTCAGGACTTCATCGCCGATCAGGTGGCCGTGGGTGTCGTTAAACTGCTTAAAGTGGTCAATGTCGATCATCAGGATGGTGAGTGCCGTATTCTGTTTGCTGGCCAGCATGACCAGCCCATCAAGCATTTTGTCCAGTGCTTTGCGGTTAAAGACCCCGGTCAGGAAGTCGCGCTGTGCTTCGTGGGTGGCTTCAGCCAGATTCTGGCGCAGGCCTTCCACTTCGGCGCGGGATTCAGAGAGTTTCTGGTTGATCTCTTCCGTGCGGTCTTTCAGGGATTTGGTGCGGTCGATGATCTGATCCACCATGGATTTCAGATCGTCCGTGGATTCTGATTCCAAATCTTCTACAAATCCGTCGATGGCTTCCTGATACGAGCTGTTCTCGCCGGTAAAGCTATTGATAATGCTCAGCACCGATGACAGCAATTGCTTGGCATCGACATGGGTGTCGATTTCATGCCGCTCATCCGTCGCGATATACTTATTATAGAGATAATTGTTCATTCCCTCGTTGAAAGCGACCTGCTTATCGACGGCTTTGTCGATTTCTTCGCTGAGGGCATGGTTGCCGCCTGAGGCATAATGATACCAGACGGCGTAATTGTCCGGCGTAGCAGGAATATCTTTTTCCTTCATGAGTTCCAGCGCTTTTTCGCTGGTTGAGAAGGTGTCAATTGACTCGTTCACAGACGTCATCTCCGGGTTTCATAGCGTTCATATTATGCCAAGGTATTTAAAAAATTGCTAACGCTATACCACTGAACTGGTGGCATAAATGACGTAACTATCCCTTGCCTTCGTTAATTTTTCCTTTATATTTTTAGTTAAGTAAGGGTGGTTTTCTTTAGCTCGTTAATATTATGGTGGTTTCGACAGTCAATAAAACAGACGATGGTCAGGGTATTGCTCCGGCAGCTCTGCCTAAGGTAAATGTTCGACCTTCCACAGCCAAAGATGTGTCTGATAAAGTGACCCCTATCTCCGATGCCGTGGCGGAATCATCACAAAGAGAGGGCGCGCGTGACGTTTCGGTAAGCCCGGCTAAACCGAAATCACGCAGTGAATGGGATGTTAAATTTGCGGTAGCGCTCATATTGCTGGTGGTGCTGGTCAATACGTCACTGTCCCTGATGCTTGGCAGCGGGGGAGAGGAAGAGGCCGGAGAATTCAGTTTTTACAACGAAGATGCCGCGCCTGCCTTACAAACTGGCGTGTTGCCGCAGGAACAATCAGAGGAAGAGGCCGATTTTCGCAGGCAAACCGAGGTATATGTCTCCAGTGAAGATAAGCGTATTTTGTTGCGGCAGTTAAACGAAGAAACCATTGCTGTGCAGGACGAGGAGCCTGCCGTTCAGCCGACGATCAATGAGGATCCGGACAGCAGAGAAGATATTTTATCAATCATCAACAACGAACCCTAAGAACAATGCAACGATACATTATGATTACAGCCCTGCTGTGGCTGACGACGGCAAGCGCAACAACAGCACAGGAAGCACCGATCGGCATGGTCACCGGACCGGCGACCGGCACCTATATCGAATTTGGCCAGAATATTGCCGAAGTGGCGTCGATGGAAGGGCAGGAGGTCGATGTGAAGGCGTCCAATGGTTCGATCGACAATATCCGCCGGATCACTGAGAAGGATGAGAATGCCGGGTTGGGGATCGTGCAATCCGATGTGCTGAGCTTCCTCAAACGCTCTGAGAATCCGCGCTCACAGGCGCTGGCGAAGCGTTTGCGCATGGTGTTTCCGTTTTATGCCGAGGAAGTGCATGTGCTGGCGCGCAAGGATATTAATTCACTGGCGGAGCTGAAAGACAAGCGTGTGGCGATTGGTCAGCAAGGCAGTGGGAATATGCTGACGGCAATGAATTTGTTTGCGGTGATTGATGTGAAGCCGGAGCAACTGGTGCAGATTCCGCCGGATGAAGGGGTGGTTGCGGTGCTGTCGGATGAGGTGGATGCCACTATCTTTACGGCTGGGAAGCCGGTTACGTTGTTTAAGAATCTGGAACAAGTGGGCAATGACAAGGGCGGGAAATATGCGCATTTGCTGAAACAGGTGCATTTTATCCCGGTGGATGATCCGCGGATTCTGGAAGAATACGAGGCGGCGAGTATTACCCCGCAAGACTATGATTTCGTGGAGAAAGAAGTGCCGACGGTGGCGGTGACATCCGTGCTGGTGGCGTTCGACTTCTCTTCAGGCAAGAATGCTTACTACGCCCAGCGTTGTAATCAGCTGGAGGCAATTGGCCGGGCGATCCGCTCTAATATTGATTATCTGAAAGCCAATGGCCACGCCAAGTGGAAGGAAGTGAATCCATATCGTAAGGTGGCGCTCTGGACGCGTGACACCTGCGGATGGCGAAATGCACGCCCGCAGCAGGCGGCGGTTCCGACCATCAATAATGAGCTGGAGCGCGATCTGCTCAGTATTATTCAGCAAAAGAAAAAATAGCCCCGGTCTCCATTTGCGTTGACAGGCTGACAGGCTTCGCCTCAAGTAGAAGCCATGATGCATGTGATTATTCTGACCTCTGACCCGGCGATCCGGGAGACGTTGCGCCGTTGGGTTGGGCGTTGCGGGTGGCATGCTGTGGCAAATGGTGCAGATACCCTGTCTCATCCCCTGATTGCTATCGTTGACGGGCTGCATCCGGCTGAGTGGGCATATGATGAGCTGCCTGACGGGGCGGTCACTATTGGCAATGAGGATTCGCCATTTCAGCAGAAACCAGCAGTGAGTCAGCATTTAGAGGCGCCGCTGACTATCGTGTCGTTACGGCAAGTGCTCGCTGATATGGGGCGGCAAGTAGCGCAGCCGCAGCGTATTGCCCTTGCGTGCGGCGTGATTGTGGACTGCCTGACCGGGCAAATGACGCATGCCGAGACGGGGAAGGCGGATGTGCTGACGGATAAGGAACTGGCGTTGATGGTCTATCTGGCGAGCTGTGAGGGTGAGATAGTGGGCAAAGAAACCCTGCTGCAGGAGATATGGCGTTATCAGCCGGAAGTGGATACACATACGGTAGAAACCCACATATATCGGTTGCGGAACAAGATGGACGGAGTATGTTCCGGAGCGGGTGATTGTGTCACAACCGAAAATGGTGGCTACTGTTTTTCAACGAATGCGAAGCAATAGCTTTATTTTACTGACAAAATATATTAAAAAGCTGACGCAATAGCGTATCGATAAAGAACAAATTGTGGGGCGGGGTATGAAGTACCTGGGGTACATATGTTTAAGTATTGGCCTGATGCTGAGCAGTCAGGCGGTCGCGCAGCAGTTGCATATGACGTCGGAAGACTGGAAAGTCTTCACGATCAAAAAAGGCAATGAGACTATGTGTTATATCGCTAGCGTACCGGTTAAGAAGACCGGGAATTATACGCGGCGCGGCGAGCCGTTTGTGCTGGTGACACATCGCAAGGCCAGTGTCGATGAAGTCAGTGTCAGCTCCGGCTATCCGTATAAGGACAATCAGGAAACCGTGTTGTCGGTGGATGGCAAGCGCTACAATTTATTTGTCAAAGGCGAGCGCGGCTGGGCCTATGACGAGAAGCAGGATAACGCCATCGTTGGCTCGATGATTAAAGGCAGCGAGATGGTGGTGAAAGGGGTATCGCAGAAGGGAACGACCTCGACCGATACCTATTCCCTGAAAGGCTTTACCAAGGCGCATCAGAAGATGAAGGCGTTGTGCCGCTAATCCAGGCTGAGGCGATCAGAAGGATATCATGCATATAGATTCGGCAAAGGATGTGCCGTCGCTGGTCGGGCTCGATATGGACGAGCTGAAAGCGGCGCTGGCGAGCGTAGGGCTGGAGGGCTACCGCGCCAAGCAGGTGTGGCAGTGGCTCTATCATCACGGCGTGTCTGATTTTGAGGGAATGAGCAATCTCAGCAAAGCGCAGCGGCAGGTGCTGGCCGAGCATTTCACGGTGGCGCGCCCAGTGATCCACACCCACCAACTCTCTGAGGACGGCACCCAGAAATGGCTGCTGGAATACCGTGACGGCAATAAGGCGGAGATGGTGTTTATCCCGGAAAAGGAGCGCGGAACGCTCTGCATATCCTCGCAAGTGGGCTGTACGCTGACCTGCACCTTCTGCCATACCGGAACGCAGCGGCTGGTACGTAACCTGACGGCGGAGGAGATCGTGGCGCAGGTGCTGGTGGCGCGCGATGCGATTGGCGAATGGCCGTCACCGCCGGATGGCAGGCTGCTGACTAACATTGTGCTGATGGGCATGGGCGAGCCGCTCTATAACTACGATAACGTGGCGAAGGCTATGCAGATTGTGATGCATTCGGACGGGCTGAACATGTCCCGGCGGCGGATTACCTTGTCTACTTCGGGGATTGTTCCGGAAATTGAACGATGTGGGCGCGAACTGGACATCAATCTGGCGATTTCTCTGCATGCGGTGCGGGATGAATTGCGGGACGAGCTGGTGCCGATTAATCGGAAATACCCGCTGAGTGTCCTGCTTGATGCCTGCCGTGATTACCCGGCCTCGTCCGATATGCGGCGAATCACGTTTGAATATGTGATGCTGAAAGGCGTCAATGACAGCGACGAAGATGCGCATGCGCTGGTGGCATTGATGCGCCATCTTCCGGCGAAGATCAACCTGATCCCGTTCAATAGCTGGCCAGGGGCACCGTATGAATGCTCGTCGAATAACCGCATTCGCCAATTTGCGCGTATTGTGGAAAATGCCGGCTATGCCTCGCCGGTGCGCACTCCGCGCGGACAGGATATTTTTGCGGCCTGCGGACAGTTGAAAAGTGACAGTGAACGCCAGAGCAAGAGCCGCCTTCAGAACCAGGCCTGAATGTCATAAAATATTAATATTCGTTAATAAGCAACTGTGTTAGACTGCCTGCAATAATAAGAAGGTGGTTGAACCGTAATGACCAGGCAGACTAAAGAGACTATCCATCAGTTGATGGAAGAGCAAACCCACGTGCTGGGCGGTAACCTCTCGCATAATCCCGGGGCGGTGGATCGTATCGTCGATTGTGGCGATATGGAGACGCGCTGTTTTCATGACAATCAGCATTTTCTGCGCATCATGCAGGCATGGGATCATGCTTATAACGCAGAGCCAGATGACCAGACGCCTGACTTCAAGGGGGTGATGGGGCAATTTCCGAAAGAGCTGCAAGATTCAGTGAAAGCGTCGATGATCCGTGCTGCCGCGCGCCATGATATGATTTATCACCATATGGACGGTAAATTTCCGCCGGGTATGGACGATATGTTGGCGCCGTATGTCGAAGAGCGTGACGTCGATGGAAAGCCGGCATTGTTTATTAAAGACGTGCTACCGGATGATGCCATTGCCGGCGCAGCGCTGACATTGTTCGGGTTTAAACCGGGGGATAAGCTGGATCCGTATAATGGGCAGAATGAATTTTTGACAGCGATTATTGCCGGACATGAAGCATTGGCAGACGGTGTGCCAAAGAAGAATGCACTGGCGGAAATGGCGATCATTGAGGGTACGGTGCCGTGGGGTAAGGCAGATCGCTTTGATGTGCTGGCCGGGCGACTGCAAGAAGCGGCAAAGGCGCTGGGCGTATCGTTCAGTGAAGCAGAGACGGATGCCTATATGTATGGTGCGGTGGAAGTCGCGAATGTTGATGTGGGAGCGTTTCGCTCCTGCGCGAAGGAATTTCTCAAAGGCACCTGGAAGTTAATGAAAGAAGGAGAAGCCGCTGCGGGTGATCCCGAATTGGCAAAGCCGGGTCATCTCTATGACCAAGCAAAAAAGCAGTATGGCTTTATGTCATTTCTGTGCGGACAGTCAGAAAGCGGAGAGAAACAAGTCTTTCATGGCTACAAGAATTATCCGCCGGTCGAAATGGTGCGGGCGTGGGAAGAAAAAACGCAGCGAAATATCACAGATATACAATTGCCGGTGCTGGATGCGATCACCGTTGCCAATGCACTGGTGACAGGGATGAGTGTGCAGCGCATGTGTGAGCGAGGTGATGACGTTCCAAATATTGATCTCTATCAGGCGCTGGCAGATTATTTTCATACTCACAGTAGCAAGGTGGATGAGGTGCAATTGCATCTGTCCAACATTACATCCCATCCGATTGAGCGGGTGGCGGCGATGCTGGTGCAGGAAATTCCTCACGATGAGATACACCGGCTGGCTGGTCAGATCCGTGAGCATGGAGCTGATACATTTCTGAATCCTGAAAAGGTGGAAGCATTTCTGAATCAGGAATCTTTGAGTAGACCGCAGTTTCTGGTGGCGCAACAGCTGCATATTCCGCAAGCTAACTGGCAAGAGCGGATGACAGCGCGCGTTGGTAATTCTGAATGGGAAGTGGGCGGCTAGTGATTGCGCTGGCTTTTGCCTAACTGTTCGGCGAGGGCGGCACTCATCTGTAGGCGACTGGTGCGAAAACCGCGACGTGTGTAGGTCGCTGCAGAAGAAGAAACCGTTGTCTCACGCGACTGTGTGGTGCGAAATGCCTGAGACAATGCGCTGCCGGTGAGCGAGCTGTCATCCTGCCCAAAGACATCATTCAATACCTGTTCCAACGCTGTGGAAGCTGCCCCTGCAATAGGTGGTGTACCGGTGGATTTCAGTATCTGGCGGAGGGTGCTCTCATAGCGACCAATTTCAACACGCAGCAATTTATCCAGAAACGAGCGAAAGTCGCGTTCCAGCCCATCCATGAGTTCCTGCATGGTTTCCCGAGCTTCGCGGCTGAATTGTTCTAGTTTCTCTGTTTCACTGTTCAGTAGGTTATCGACTCTGTCATCCGGCATGCCTGTCTCCTTTTGGGAGAGCTTACGCAGGGATGGGCGGAGCCGGAAGGGATTAAGTCATGTCTTTGTTTTTGGGTGGCTTGCCGCCTTTTTCACGCTCCTCGACTTTAAAGCCGAAGGCGACGGCAAGCTGGTAATTAAACTCGGCGCCCAGGATAAACAACAAATTGTTGATGAAGAAGAAAATCAGTGAGGCGATGATGCCTCCCAATGACCCATAGATCAAATTTACCTGATCGACATGCGAGAGATAATAGGAGAAGAGCGCAGCAGCGCCCAACCAGAGGATGACAGTGACAGCGGCGCCCGGGACGACGTCCATCATCTTCTGCTTGATGTTGGGGAGGATGTAATAGAGGTTGGCTACCACAAGGAATAGCGCGCAGGCACTGATGACCACAATCTGATTGCCGAGGTCCCATTCCTGATCCGAGATGAGTTCCATCCCAAACAAGAGGCCGACTTCCTGTAGAAGGAGTGGCGCCAGTACCAGCATTAGCATGGCGACGATGACGATGATGGTGAAGATGATCAATTGCAGGATACTCATCAGGCGGCGCAGCAAGTAAGCGGGCGGGGTGCTGACATTATAGGCGTTGTTGAGCACGGTGCGCATGCCTTCCACCAGCGACGATGCCGTCCAGATGGCGCCGAGAACGGAGATGGTCACCAGCCCTTGAGGCGGGCCGCCGGAGATTTCCTCGATGCGGGGTTTAAGTGCCTGCACGGCTTGCGGCGGCAGATTACTGAACAGCAGGTTGATGAATTCGGAACCGGCCTGTCCTTGTCCTAAGAAACCGGCGATGACCACCAGCAGCACCAAGAACGGAAACAGCGCCAGCATGCTGACATAGGCGAGGTAGCCCGCATGTTCGACCGCATCGTGTTTGATGACACCAATATAACCGGCACGCCAGAAGCAGCGCCCGATGGTTTTCAGGACATTCAACATACCTCATATCTAGAAACAGATTTTGATGAGCGCAAGGGCGAACAGGGTTGAAGTACGGCAGAGAGGTCTGATAGTCTGCCTGCACAGACAAAGGGAGTTTTGTATGACACAGGCAGCACCGTTATCCGGATATGAAGGAAAGCTCGAGATCACAGCACCGTGTAGCGATGCTTACGGCGATATTCTGACGCCGGAAGCGCTGGCATTTGTGGAATCGCTGATTGAGCGGTTTGCGGCGGAGCGTGACGGGCTGCTGGCCAAACGCAAAGAGGTGCAGGCAAAGATCGATGGTGGCTGGCTGCCTGATTTTCTGCCGGAGACGAAAGATATTCGTGACGGCGACTGGCAGGTGGCGCCGATCCCGGATGCGCTGCTGGATCGCCGGGTGGAGATTACCGGACCGGCGGAAGCGAAGATGATTATCAACGCGCTCAATTCCGGGGCGAAAGTGTTCATGGCGGATATTGAGGACTCGCTCAGCCCGACCTGGGAAGCGGTGGTGGAGGCTCAGATTTCTCTGAAAGCGGCGGCGCGCGGTACGCTGGCATATACCAGCCCGGAAGGGAAAGCGTATAAGCTGAACGACAAAATCGCGACGCTGATCGTGCGGCCACGCGGCTGGCATCTGCCGGAGAAGCATGTGCTCTATAACGGTGCGCCGGTGCCGGGAGCGTTGTTCGATTTCGGACTGTTTTTCTTTCATAACGCGGCCTACATGGCAGAGCGCGGGACTGGCCCGTTCTTTTATCTGCCGAAGATGGAGCATTATCCGGAGGCAGCGTTGTGGGCGAAGGTATTTGCCTATGCCGAGGAAACGCTTGGTATTCCGCACGGGACAATCAAAGCGACGGTGTTGATTGAGACGATCACGGCTGTGTTTGAGATGGATGAGATTCTGCATGCGCTGAGGGATTATATCGCCGGGCTGAATTGCGGGCGCTGGGATTATATCTTCAGCTACATCAAGAAATTCTCCAAGCGTGCCGATTTCGTGCTGCCTGACCGGGCGCAGGTGGTGATGACATCCCATTTCCTGAAAGCCTATTCCGAGTTACTGATTCAGACTTGCCATAAGCGCGGCGCGTTTGCGATGGGCGGGATGGCGCCGCAGATTCCGATCAAGTCCGACGCGGCGGCCAATGACAAAGCGCTGGCAGCGGTGAAGGCCGATAAGGAGCGCGAGGCCAGCTGGGGGCATGACGGCACCTGGGTGGCGCATCCGGGGCTGATTCCGATTGCGATGGAGGTGTTCGACCGGTTGATGCCGACGCCTAACCAACGTAACGTGAAACGTGAAGATGTGTCGGTGACGGCAGCGCAATTGCTGGCGCCGCATGACGGCACGATTACCGAGGCCGGGCTGCGGCTGAATGCCAATGTGGCGATTCAATACACGGCGGCGTGGCTGGCAGGCAATGGCTGTGTGCCGATCAATAATCTGATGGAAGATGCAGCCACGGCAGAGATTTCCCGCGCGCAACTGTGGCAATGGGCGCATCATGAGTCGGCGACACTGGAGGATGGCACTGCCATAGATACCGCGTTGATTTCCCGCGTGGTGAAAGAAGAGCTGGCCAAGATTGAGGCGGAGTTCGGTTCCGGGCTGCCCTATAGCGACGCCGCGGCGATCATCGACGCACTGGCGATTGGTGACGACTTTATCGAATTCCTGACCCTGCCCGCTTATGAGCGCCTTGCCTGAGCCTTTACCATTAGACATTCGTCTGTTGCCGCGCGCGGATTTCGCGTTGGTGTGGCCGATCTTTCGCGACATTGTGCGGGCAGGGGATACCTACGCGTTTCCGGCTGACGCTGACGAAGACGCTGGTTATGCGCTGTGGTATCCGGAGGATGCACGGGTCTATGCGGCATGGCGGGGCGATGAGGTGGTTGGGACATTCTATATCCGTCCCAACAAGGAAGGGCCGGGGGCGCATGTGTGCAATGCCGGGTTTATGGTGCCAGCGTCGCATAGCGGGCAGGGTATCTGTAAGCAGATGGGGGCGTTTGCGTTAGAGGAAGCGGTACGGCTTGGCTACCGCGCCATGCAGTTCAACATGGTGGTGTGTACGAATGTGGCCTCGATTCGTATCTGGGAAGGCTTCGGTTTCGAGGTTATCGGGCGGGTGCCGGAAGGGTTCAGGCTACCGGACGGTAGTTACAGTGATGCCTTAATTATGTATAAGAAACTCGTATAATCTTGCCTATTATATAGATATTTTTTATCTGTTGGCTTTATGGAAAGCTGCGATTCTTTCCATAATTATACTGCGTGCTGACAAACAAGCTTACCCGCTATATCCGGGCGCTGTCACGGTAAGCAGAAGGTCTAATATTGCCAGTTAAGCGGGTGCTGGTACACCACCAACAAGGCTTCTGCGCCGGGATTGGAGTTGTAAATGCTGGCGTTGGAGATGTGGTTGAAGGCAATACCTAAGCGGCTGTCGTTCGGAAACGCATAGGACAATTCGAGACCGGAACGAAATTCCAGCGCTCCGCCAAGATCCTTGCCGCTCCCTTGCGAATAGGCGCCCACCATGAAATTGGGTGTCAGGTAGACTGACGAGACAATCGGAATGTCGAGGTTCAGGCCAGCGTAGCCATAGACGGCGCTTTCTTCATCCACGTTGATACCAACGGTTGGGCGAATGCCGTATGCCACATCAACAAAGCGATATTCCAACCCTGCCTGCACGCTATTCTCATCATCCAGTACGTCAAATACCCCGCCATAGATGGCGATATGGTCGTTCCCCTGACCCTGTGCAAGGGCTGGTGAAGTGAGGCTGGCGGTCACCAGCAGTGCAATCATCCATTTTGACATCGAAAACTCCTTTGTTAGAGAAGTTATAGGCGGATGGAGAAGGTGAGTAAACAGGGTTTCTTTTGTGTTGCTATGGCGTTATGGTTTATCTTCCTTTCTGTGCCCCCAAAACCATAAGGATCGATCATGCGTAGCCGACAGGCGGAAGCCTCCTATCAGTATATAAAACAGACGTTTGCTAAAAGTGATGACGCGCTGGCTCAGGCGCAGGAAAAGGGTGAGGAATTGCGTGCCGGGATGCAGGTTAGCCCGGTGGAAGGGCAGATGCTGACGGTGCTGAGCAAACTGGCCGGGGCGCGGCGTATTCTGGAGATCGGCACGTTTGTGGGCTATTCGACCCTGCACCTGGCGCGGGCATTGCCGGAAGACGGCGAAATTATTACTATTGAAGCCGATGATGTGCATGCTGATGCCGCGGAAGCGCATTTCGCGACTGCCGGGATGAGTGAACAGATCACGCTGATCCGCGGCAAAGCACTGGATGTGCTGCCGACACTGGCCGGACAGCAATTCGAGGTGGTGTTTATTGATGCCGTGAAGCAGGAATATCCAGATTATTTGCGTGAAATCAGAGGTTTGTTGGCACCAAACGGGCTAATTATTGCCGATAATACGCTGCTGTTCGGGGCGATGTATGGTGAGCCGGCAATCAAAGTCGGTGAGCAGTCAATTGCAGCGATGCAGGCATTTAACCGCGAGTTGGCGGAAGATAGCGGGTTTGACAGCGTATTGCTTCCCACCGTGGAAGGGATGACGATTGCCCGGAAAAAAGCGTGAGACTGCCACAAAGCTGTAACAATTGCCCGCTATACTAAATGCTGGATAAACAGCATTAAAAACAATTTCGGCATATGCTTTACACATGGAATAACGCAGATTCCCTGATTAAACAGGTGGAAATCTTCACGCCTCGCAAGAAGGAAAACGAGGCGCTGATTTACGCGCCTGACGGGGTGGCTCCGGGGGAGTTGCAGACCATTGCCGGGCATTTGCGTGAAAAAGGTTTTACCACGATTCCCGATACGGACGGCGATCATTATGTGCTGCGTGTGCAGAAATTCGGCAGCCGCGAAGAATTATTCGATGCGCTGGAAAAAACCAAGGCTATTTCCGGTACGCCGGAAGCGCTGCATACCAAACGCGACGACAAGCTGAAAAAATCCTTCAGTGAAACCCTGAAAGAAAACTCTGTTGTGGCATCCGGCTGGGTCTATCTGCTGGGTGATGCGCTGGTGCTGGCGTCCGGTCTGGTGCGTCGCAGTGCGTCTGAAGTGTTCACTGGTGTGGTCTGGGGTTCTACCGGTGTAGTGTTGGCCGGTTGGGGTAAGAAGAACCCGGATAAGCAAATGGAATTGCTTTATAAAAGGCTTGAAGACCACCTGAAGCACGAAGGGGTGGATATTCCGACCGGGGATGAAGCGACGATTGAACGGCTGGCAGCCAAAGGGGGCGTGGTTAATAAAATCGTTCAGTTCCTGTATGACCATCCGGTTGAGTTTAACAATACATTGCAGGCACTTGGTGGCCTGTCGATGATCCATTCCGGTTTAAGTCAGCGCAACCCGCTGGATGGCAAAGCCAACTACTTTAAGGCAGCAGCCGGGGTTTCCGTATCAAACGGTCAGTTTTGGGGAATGATGATCGACCCGAAGGATGCGGGTAAGAAAAAGCTGGTGACGACGACGAACCCGGATGATTTGGCTAAGGCTGGTCCGGGGCTTACACCAATCGCCGCCAATGGCGTTGCTGAATCCACTGATAAGCAGGCGGCAGATAACCTGCCAATGGAAGACGATCATCGCAGCCTGACCGGCAAGGTGGTGGATTGGTTCCACGCCAAACCGCTTCGGATTACCGGGGTCGGTGCCAGTGCTAATAACTTGTTGAACCTGGCCGGTGGATTGTTCTTTGAGCGACCGCGAATCAAGGAATTTCTGAGTCGTGAAGTGGATGCCAATGGGAATGCGGTTTATGAGCGCAGTTGGCTGGGGCGCAACCAAGCGCTGCAAGGCAAAATTGATGAAGCGACGACAGCAATGCGACGCAGAGGTGTGGATAAGGCTGCTGCGCGGGAAGAATTGTTTGCATTGCATCAGGAACAACAGAAGCTCGGTATTGAGGGGAGTGACGAATTCAAAGGGTTGCTCGGCAAGGCGCGCGATTACGAAAAAGGCTATATGTTCAATGTGGGTGCGGCGCTGTCCTATCTGGTGGCGAACACGCTCTACGGGATGTCGTCGAAGGATACCAATGCTGATTTGAAAGCCGTTGGTGGTCTGAGCGAGCTTTATAGCGCGGCGGCGCATGTCATTCACTCGCAACCTTACTATATGCAGAATGATCTGGTGGGACGGATTGCCGGGAATCTGGCAGCGCAGCCAAGTGTCAAAGAGACGGCGGAAGATATCTCCGCACAAATTAAAGAAAAACTGGCCGGACTGAACCGCAACCCGTGGGAAACGCAGCCGGCGATGGTGCAGCAGCCCGCGTCTTCTGCGGTAGCTGTGGATGCTCCTGAGACGCGGATTGGCAGTCAGCCGCAGGTAATGACGCAGCGGGTTGTGGAAACCACGATCACGCATGGTGGGCCTGGCAGCGCCTAAATCTCCCGATTATTCAAAATTTTTTAACGCTTTGTGCCGTATTCTGTCGGTATGTCATTGCAACAAAACATCGCGAAAGCCATCCAGAAGGCGGATAAATCCTACTTCTTCGAGAATTATTCGAAGCAGGCGCGCTCAGTGATTTCCTCGCTCGAGAAGCAGGGATACATGATTGTGCCAAAGGATCCGACCGAGGATATGTTGCAGGCAGGCTCCGATGCTATCCTGCCGGGGCGGGTAAAGCCGGAAGTGCTGGCTAAACTTGTGTTTGAGAGTATGGTGCTGGCGGCTAAAAAGAAACGCTAGCGCCCATTCGTTAGCGCACCAGCGAATGGGGTTCTTAAGGGAGATTAGCCGTTGGCGGCAGCGGCGGCTTTCTTTTGATTTTCCTGATAGAGACGGAAAAAGTCGATGGGTTCCAGCAATAATGGCGGGAAACCACCATCACGGCTGACATCGGCCACCACACGGCGGGCGAACGGGTACAGAATAAACGCGCAATCGACCAGTAACAGCTGCTCCAGCTTGTCTTCCGGGATGCCGGAGACAGCAAAAAGACCGCCATAGGACAGGTCTACGATGAACAGCGTACGCTCACTGGTGGCGCGAACAGAGATATTCATGGTCAGCTCAAACATGCCTTCCTGGATGTTTTGCGCTGTCATATCGACATTCATGTCGACTTTCGGCGGCTCGGTCAGGCCAATCAGGCTGCCCGGCGCATGCGGGTTCTCAAATGACAGATCTTTGATATATTGGCCACGCATAGCAAAACGTGGTGCGCTGGCCGGATTTTCTGTTGCTGTTTCTTCGGTCATAGTCTCCTCACGCAGTGTGGCCTTGGGTATACCAGAAAATGCGTATGGGTCACGAAAAAATGTCGATTCTTAGTTAAAAATTCATCAAAAGCGCGTATGATAGAGATTGTAAATCCTTAAGGTCGACCTATATTATCAGTTATTATGCCAGCCGATATTATCATTTTAGCCGCTATTGCAATCTTTGTTGTGCTGCGCCTGCGTAGCGTGCTCGGTCAGAAAATCGGGCACGATCAGTCCAATGGCGCTGTGAAAAAGGACAATGAACGCGTGATTCAGCTCAAGCCCGTGTCTCCGGCGAAGACGGATGACGCCACGGCAGAATCTCCGTTGCCTCCACTGCAGGAAGAAGTCCTGCCGGAAGGCTATGCCGATGAGGTGAAAGACGGAGTGAAGGCAATTCGCAAGATTGACCGTCAGTTTACTATGAAAAGCTTTATGGAAGGCGCCAGGATGGCAT
Organism: Alphaproteobacteria bacterium; assembly: GCA_030430795.1. Lineage (GTDB taxonomy): Bacteria > Pseudomonadota > Alphaproteobacteria > Rickettsiales > UBA998 > JAUIJX01. The sequence continues at coordinate 14,725 of JAUIJX010000018.1, forward strand.
TCGACATGGTGCTGGAAGCCTTTAATAAACATGATGACGAAACTCTCAAGAATCTGTTGTCCAAAGATATTCATAAAGCCTTTGCCGACGAGATTAAGCGTCGCGAGGATAGTGGTGAGACTGTGGAATCAACGCTGGTGGCCATTACTGCGGCAGAACCGGTGGCCGTTGAAGTGGACAAAAACAAGGCACGCATTACAGTGAACTTCATCAGTGAGCAGATTCAGGTGACGCGCGATAAGAATGGTGACGTGGTCGAAGGCAGTGCCACGGATATTGACGATATCGAAGATGAATGGGTGTTTGAGCGTGATCTTCGTTCCTCCAATCCGAACTGGACGATCGTTGCGACCTAAGTGCAGGAATATGTTCCGTATGTTTGAGGCCAGCTCACGGAAGCTGGCTTTTCTCTTTTTGCTGATAGTGACGGCGTGTGCCGGGCAACCGCAACTGAGCATACAGCATGTGGATTATGCTGCGCTACAGGGCTGGCAGGATGAGCAGTATGACATGGCGTTGCAGGCCTTCCGCAGTAGCTGTGAGAAGGAGAAGCCGCTCGCATGGCCAAAAGGGTGGCCACAGCACAGCACGACCAACCAGACATCGATTGTGGATTTATGCGCTGAGGCACAGCAGGTGCCATTGCGCGAGCGCGGGTTGGCGCGGCAGTTCTTTGAAGCGTATTTCACGCCCTACCGGCTATTGGGTGACGGGGATGAGCAGGGGTTGTTTACCGGCTATTATGTTCCGCTATTGAAAGGATCGTTGACTAAAACCGCGCGTTATCGCTATCCAGCGTATGCAGTGCCGAAGGATCTGGTGAAGGGCAAAGCCTATCACGACCGGGCGGCGATTGAGGCCGGGGCGCTTCGCGGCAAGGGGCTGGAACTGGTGTGGGTGGATGACCCGGTGATGCTGTTCTTCCTCCATATTCAGGGCTCCGGGTTTGTTGAGTTGCCGAATGGGGCGCGTGTGCAGCTGCGCTATGCCGGGAAGAACGGGCATGCTTATACGGCGATTGGCAAGCCGTTGATCGAGATGGGTGCCATCCCGCGCGAGAAGATGAGCATGCAGGCGATCCGTGACTGGTTACATCAGCATCCGGAGCGGGCGGATGAGGTGATGAATCTGAATGCTTCCTATGTGTTCTTTACGCTGGAGCGGGAAGGCGCGGTGCGTGGTGCGCATGGTACGCCACTGACGCCGGAGCGTTCACTGGCCGTGGATGACGATTATCTACCTTATGGGTTGCCGCTGTTTCTGGAGACGACGCTGCCGGATGGCAGCACATGGCGGCGACTGGTAATGGCACAGGATACCGGCGGCGCTATCAAAGGGCCGGTGCGGGGCGATGTGTTCTTCGGCTATGGCGACGCTGCTGGTGAACTGGCAGGACGTATGCAGGGCAGGGGGCGCTATACGGCGCTGATACCGAAAGATGCACGATGACGACGACGATATGCCCGAGGACTGGCAGCAGGAAACGGAAAGCGTGCGCCGGCTGACGCATCGTCGTCATGTGGAGCCGATGTCTAAGAAGCGTCCACGGATTGAGGTGCCGGAAGAGATCGTAATTCCTGAGATTAATGAACGTAGCGGCGGTTTATCGTTGATTGAGCCGGGTTTGCTGACGCGTATCAAAAAGGGGCGTGAGCCGCTGGAAGGGACGCTCGATTTGCACGGTATGACGCAAGCGAATGCATATGAGCACTTGCAAGCGTTTGTGGCGCAGGCCTATGATGCCGGGATACGCACTGTGCTGGTGATTACCGGCAAGGGGCAGGCGCCCGGCGGGGTGCTGAAACAGAAATTACCCGAATGGCTGGCGGCAGAGTCTGTGCGACCTTATGTTAGCGGATATGCCCCGGCAGCGCCATCGGATGGCGGGCAGGGTGCATGGTATGTACGAATCAGGCGGCGGCATGAGACAGGCTGAAGATTATCATATTCTGGTGGTTGATGACGACGAGCGGCTGCGTCACTTGCTGGTAAAATATCTTAGTGATTCCGGCTGGACGGTGACGGCGGCATCGGATGTGCCAGATGCGCGTGACAAGATGGGCTTCTTCCTATTTGACCTTATTCTGCTGGATGTGATGATGCCGGGAGAGAGCGGGGTGGAATTCGCGCAGGCACTGCGGAAAGATAATGCCGTGCCGATCCTGATGCTGACGGCGATGGGTGAGGTGGAGGACCGGATCAGCGGTCTGGAAGCCGGGGCGGATGATTATCTTGCCAAACCGTTTGAGCCGCGCGAGCTGGTGCTGCGGGTGGAGAAGCTGTTGCACCGTTCATCGGGTAGTGGCCCGGCTGCGGAAGTGATGATTGGCGCTTACCGATATGATGTGCCGTCCGGTCAGCTTTATGACGGTGCGGAACTGGTAGCGCTTACCGATGTGGAACAGGCATTGTTGCGCTGCCTGATCGATCAACAGGGGCAGGTGGTGTCACGTGATACGCTGGCCGCATGCCTGCCCGGAAGTGATGAACAATCGCGCCGCGTTGATGTTGCTGTCACGCGGCTACGAAAAAAACTGGAGGCTGAGCCAGCGCGACCGCGTTATGTGCAGACGGTGCGTGGACAAGGCTATATACTGAAGCTATGAACCGGATAACACAGTTGTTGAAACATATCCTGCCGACCAGTCTGTTCGGGCGGTCGCTGCTGATTCTGGTGGTGCCAACGGTGCTGATTCAACTGGTGGCGATCTACATTTTTTATGAGCGGCACTGGGACAGTATCGTGCGGAATATGTCGGCGTCGCTGGCCGGTGAGGTGGCGATGCTGGTGCATGAAACGCATTTGGCCAATGAGTCGGAGCGCCTGTATCGCAAAGAGCTGTTTGAAGAGATATCGGGGATGCAGATTTTCTTCACCAGCCTTGACCGGTTTCATCCGATGGAGACGCCTGATCCGCGTTTTAAGGATTTCATTTATCAACTGGATAAGCGCCTGAAACAGGATTTCTCTGTGCGACAGCTGGACGGCAACGGCGATATCCATATCGAGGTGAAACTGAAAGATACGGTGTTGGTGGTCGAGGTCAGCAAGAAGCGGCTGGTGAGTACGACAACGCTGATCTTCGTGATATGGGTGATTGGCTCGTCCTTTATTTTGTTGGTGATTGCCGTTGTGTTTTTACGCAATCAGGTGCGGCCGATTACGCATCTGGCGGCGGCGGCAGAAGGGTTCGGACTGGGACAAGACGACCCGACATTCCGTCCGTACGGAGCGCGCGAAGTGCGACAGGCGGCACGGGCTTTTCTGACAATGCGCTCACGGATCAAGCGTCAGATGGAAACCCGCACGACCATGCTGTCCGGGATATCCCACGATTTGCGTACGCCGCTGACGCGGATGAAATTACAGCTGGCGATGCTGGAAGATAAAGAGGCGGCTGAGGCATTGCAGGGCGATGTCGAAGAGATGCAGCGCCTGATCGACGCATTCCTCGATGTCGCGCGCGGCGATGCCGAGACAGCGGAGTCGGAATTGACGGACCCGC
>JAUIJX010000019.1 GCA_030430795.1 Alphaproteobacteria bacterium
TCAGCGAGCCACTATGACCGGAGAGCATCGACTGGATAAGGTCCAATGCTTCTCCTCGACGCACTTCGCCGACGACGATGCGGTCGGGACGCATGCGCAGGGAGTTGACGAACAGGTCACGGATGGTGACAGCGGGCGTCCCGTCAGGCCGTGCAGGTTGTGCTTCGAGGTAGACCGTATGCGGCTGGTGGAGTTGCAACTCCGCAGCGTCCTCAATAGTGATAACCCGTTCCCCCACATCGATATGGCCGGAGAGGGCATTAAGCAACGTGGTTTTCCCGGAACCGGTACCGCCTGACACCAGAATATTGAGACGGATATTGCCACAAATTTCCAAAAAACGGCACATTTCCGGCGTCATGGATTGATATTCCACATAATCGCTAAGCGGCATTTTGTTCTTTTTGAATTTACGAATGGAGACCAGTGAACCATCCAGCGCCAATGGCGGAATAATAGCATTAAAACGCGAGCCATCTTCCAGACGTGCGTCACACATCGGGCTGCTTTCGTCGATCCGGCGCCCCACCCGGGAGACAATGCGGGTGATAATGCCACGCAGATGCTTTTCATTGAGGAATTTGATGTCGGTGAGGTAAATACGCCCCGTTTTCTCAACATACACCTGATCGGCGGTGTTGATCATAATGTCGGCGATATCTGCGTCCGCGAGCAGCGGCTCCAGCGGTCCCAGTCCCAGAATCTCATCAATGGCCTGCTCTTTGAGCAATTCCATTTGCGCCGCTGTCAATGGCGAGTCAATCTTTGCCAGTTCCTCGTTCGCCGCCTCATTGACTTTGGCTTTGCGCTGTGACTTCGGAATTTTCTGCAGTGTCGCAAAGTCCACTTTTGAGACCAGTTGTTCAATCAGCCGAACCTTGGCCTCACGATAGGCCGGGGTTTCCAGACTGGGGTCGGTATAAACCAGTACCTCTCCCTGTGCTTCAGCGGATTTTATTGCGGAAGAGACATGCTCCGCCACTGCCGGCACATACCCATCGGAGCGGACAACCTGACCGGTTTCCGGTTGTTCGGACGGGATAACGGCTGGGAGATGTTCGTGTTCCTGTCCCTGATGCTGAGGTTGTTGTTCAGGGGTTGGTTGCGATGGTTCGCCGCCTGATCCTGAATGTTGTTTTTTACCAAACATGCCGCGCTACGACAGACGTTTTAAATTTTGGTTAGGGATTTGCACATTGGCCGGTGATTTAAACACCGGACCGGATTTTGGAGAATCGACATTCGCCGCCACGGCATCTGCCAGTTGTTCCAGTTGATTGGCCAGACTGGAGCGGCCAATTTCCATGATGGTTACGCCCTGATTTTCCGCTTTCACCACCGTTTTGATATCGTTGGAGATATAATGGCCAATGTTATAGCCGGTCACACGCTCGAAATCGCGGGCATTCACCGCTTCTTTAAATTTGGAGCCGCTACGGTTGATAACCACGGTCACCCCTTCCCGCTTAATTCCCAGACGCCCCCACTCATTGAGCAGACGCGAACTGTGCGTCACCGATTTCAGCCAGAGCTGCGCGGTCAGCACCACATGATGTGAACTGGTCAGGGCAGTGGACACCCAGTTGCTCCAGAAATGCGGCAAATCCAACACTACATAACTATATTGCTGCTGCAAAGCCTGCAGGAGACCACGGATGGTTTCAGGCTTCACTGTCGGCAGCAATTGCAAGGTGCTCGGTGCTGCAATAACGTCGAGGTTTTTGTTGTAAGCGACGGCCATACGCTCTACCAGCGTAGCGTCAATGCCGCGATCCGGATGGTCAAAGATTTCCTTGATGCCGTATTGCGTGGCCAGATCCAGATTTTTTGCCACCATACCAAACTGGTAATCGAGATCCACCAGTACGGTTGGTTTGTTCTGTTTGACAGATAGTGAATAGGCCGTGTTCAACGCCATAGTGCTGGAGCCATCACCGGCCGATGCCCCAATAAAGCTAATGATCGGATTTTCCTGCCCACCAGAATCACTGGCCGATTTTGCCAGCGTGTTACGCAGCGCATCGATTTCTACCGGCTTTGGCAGATATTCTAACACGCCTTTGTCAATCAGCGCGCGATACAGGCCAATATCGTTGGTCTCTCCGACGACGACGACACGGGCATCGACATCGCAGTGCTCTGCCAGCGAGTCCAGTTCCGGCAGGACGTCCTGACCGCGTGAGCCGATATCGATGACAATGAATTTAGGGGAATAGTTATGACTCGCGATGACCTGAGACGCCTGATAGGGCGAGCCGGCAATGATATTGGCAAAGCCGTAGCCCAGTGAACTGGCAAGTTGATTATAAAAATCCCTGTCAGCCTCATCAACAATGATAGCAAGTACCGGACTTTGCTGATCCATGCAGAACCTTTCCGTCCGTTTAGTCTGAAGATATGTTGTCTACTTCGAAATCATCCGAATTATCAGTCTCGACCGGCGGATTCAGGTAGACATCATTATAGACTTTCACACCTTTTTCCGCATCGTAGTAATCAAGTAATGCCGGGCTAACGAATTGACGTTTATCCGACACTTGCTGCACCATGTTCGATGCAATGGAACAACCGAATGCCGGATGGTTCATATTGTATGGATTGATGTGGTTATCGATATAACGATGCTCACAATCACGGGCAATGATGCGCTCATAAATCAAATGTACTGCACTTTCCGTTGACGGTACAAATTCATATTCCAGCCCATAAAGCGACAGCACTTCCTCTACGGCAGAGCAATACATATCGCCTTCGTAGCACATCAGTTCCGCACGTGTCGGCTGGTCTCTGTCAATCCAGTCCACCACTTCTTCGACGGAGCGATCAGAGGTGATTGCCACGGTCACGATTTCCGATGACACATCCAGCAGGCTTTCCGGCGACCCTCTGTTAAAGAAAGCTTCGCGTGGGATGTCGCTACATCCAACCAACACCGCCAGCAGAGGCAAAACACAGAGTAATTTTTTCATACTAATCCACCATAAATCCAATTGGGCCTTCCAGACTTGGCGTCTGCGAAATACGCTCGGCATCATCAGAGAGCGAGCCAAGAGCACCGTAGAAGAACGATTCCATAACACTTGCCGGCTTCAGTTCATCCGTTGGCAACTTCACATCGCCGGAAACCAGCGGGTCTACCAGATACGGCGTCACAGCCAACACCAACTCCGTTTCTTCACGCTGATATTCCGTACTACGGAACAATGCGCTGAGCACCGGCACTTCGCTCACGCCCGGCACATTCTCAATCGTGCTTTGCATTTCATCCTGAATCAAACCGGCAATCATGAAGCTTTCGCCCGGCGCCAGTTCCACCGTGGTTTTAGCCCGACGCGTAGCCAGTGCGGGAATCTGAAGGTTATTGATGATGATGGCGCCCTCATCCGTGATCTCAGATACTTCCGGTTCGACCTGTACGCGAATGCGGCTTTCGGAGAGTACAATCGGCGTAAAGTCGACAGACACACCGAATGGTTTGAATTCGATACTAATTTCGTTGTCCTGCGCCTGCACCGGAATCGGGAATTCACCACCGGCCAGGAAGTTTGCTTCTTCACCAGACATAGCCACGAGGTTTGGTTCAGCCAGCACTTTAAACAATCCGTCACGCTCCAGCGCTTCCAGCGCACCCGCCAGCCCATCACCGCTGGAGTTGGTATAGCTCGCACCAAAGACACCGCGCGGCGCTGTCGTGCCCTGCGTTTCTACAGGAAACGCGCTGATAGCACCTCCCCCGTTGGCAATGCCGGCAATGCCGCTGCCCGTTCCAATGGAGAATACTGTGTTAGCGCCGTTACGAATGGCCTGCATGTTAAAGCCCAGCGCCTTGATAGCAGTACGGCGCATTTCACCCACCTGCACGCGCAGCATCACTTGCTGACCAGCTGTCACGGACATCAGGTTCAGAATCTTTGAAGGCTGACCCTCGATCGCCGTCGCTTCTGCATTCGGGCCGAAGGCAGGGGACACATATTCATTGACCACTTTAATGGCCTTATCTGCCGCTGAAATGCTACTTACCTGACCAGTCAGCGCAACATTGGTATTGACCATTTCAACGCCAATCGCTTCAAACGGTAGAAATTCTTTCAGGGATTTACGGATCGCCGGCAGGTCGTAACCGACCGTGACATCGATACCGCGAATCAGCTGACTCTTGGTATCGAAGATACGCACCGTAGTACGCCCGAGCGCCTTACCGATGATAGACACCTTGGTTTTGCCATGCACGTAGACATCGGCGACATCCGGATTTGCGACGATGACCTCGCCCATATCGACCGGCAGCTCCACCAGCGACGAACGCCCAACCGGCACCACATAATCACCGGCCATCGCAGGAAGCGCCATCAACCCACAGGTCACTAAGGCCGTCAATCCTGCCAACACATTACGAATTTTACACATAGGATTTCCCAACGTCGCTCTCCCTAAAACTCTTCTTCCGGCACTTCTTCTTCATCTTCTTCTTCGCCTCCGGACACAGTGACTTCAGATTGCTGTGTTCCGCGAACAATGATGATCGGCTTGCCCGAAGCTTTTTTGTCATACACGTCAGACTGAGACAAGTCTTTAATATACGTAACAGCCGGAATATCTCTTGAGTCACGATCTTCCAGCGAACGCAATGCCAGAGACAGATAACCCGTTTCCTGACCAAGACGCAGACGCTGCGCATCTTCCAGTGGCACTTCCAGGCTGATGCTAGCCGGCAGGTTTACTTCTTCCGTATTGCCGCCCTCGGCACGGCGATCCACCGCCAGCACCTTAACGTTACTCAACAGTGTTTCCGTGACGGTTTCTTCCTCTTCCTGCGCCGCCGGGTCATTTGACTCCTTAGGAATCGGGTGCGTCACCAGCACATCCACGCGGTCTCCCGGGAACACAAAACCGGCCACAGCCGCCACACCGTCCGATGCAATGGTCACGACGCGCATGCCCGGCTCCAGACTGGCTGCCAGAAAGCTCGGATCGTTCGGGTTAGACAATTTGGAGAGAATCATCGGTTCGCCGGACTGGAAAGACGAACGAGTCACCATGCCAATCACATCGGTGGTGTCATCACCCGTTACAATAAAGCCGTCCAGCACCAAATGACTCGGCCACGGCTGGGAGTCCAGCATCTCGGCAACCACCTTTTCGCCAATAGGGACATCGCGTGCAGCAATCAGAATATTCGTGGTCTGCACGTCTTGCTGCGTCGTCTCGGCTACCAGGTTTCTTTCTGCAGGCTCATCACCGCCCGCCACAATTTTAAACGCAACAACACCGGCAGCAATGGCCAGCGCAAGTGCAATGATAAGACCTATGAAACGCATATATTTTTTCTTCCCCTCGTGACACTGCACACTAGATATTTAGTGTTCTGGTTTCGGCGCACACAATATGTTAGTTCTTACCATGTATTTTTAATGAAGGCTATAGTATAGCGTCAAGGCGAAATTTGACGGGCCACGCGGTTGAAAAAGTAATTGGTTGCTGGCGTGATATAATTATCAGTCTCTTGGCGTGGCTCCATTGCATAATTTTTGATTGCCCCTCACGGCTGCCCATGCCATATACAGCCTAACAGACGGGGAAGGTTATGCAGACAGGGACAGATCAGGATCAGATACTTATTATAGATTTAGGGTCGCAATTTACCCAGCTTATCGCCCGCAGAGTGAGAGAATCAGGGGTTTATTGCGAGATTGTTCCCTGCACTGTGACCACCGACGTGATCCGTTCTTTCCAGCCGAAAGCCATTATATTATCCGGTGGGCCGGCATCCGTGCATGAAGATGCGTCACCGACCGTCAGCCCGGCGATTTTTGAGATGGGCCTGCCTATTTTGGGTATCTGCTATGGGCAACAGTTGATGTGCCAGATGCTCGGCGGCAACGTGTCTGTCTCGCTGGAGCGCGAATTTGGCCGTGCATTTGTGGATGTTTCCAAGGTTTGCCAGCTATTCCAAGGCGTTTGGGAATCAGGACAGCGCCATCAGGTGTGGATGAGCCACGGGGACAAAGTCGATAATCTGCCAAGCGGGTTTGAAGTGGTCGCCAAGACGGATTCCGCGCCTTATGCCGCGATTGCCGATGAATCCCGACGGTTCTATGGTGTGCAATTCCACCCGGAAGTGGTGCATACACCGGACGGTGCCGCATTATTGAAGAATTTTACCCACGCTATTGCCGGATGCAGCGGCGAGTGGAACATGGCCTCTTTCCTTGAAACATCCATACAGGCCGTGCGTGAGCAGGTGGGTGACAAGCGCGTCATCTGCGGTGTCAGTGGCGGCGTGGATTCCTCCGTGGTGGCCGCCTTGCTGCATAAAGCAATCGGCGAACAACTGACCTGCATTTTTGTCGATACCGGCCTGCTACGCATGAATGAGGGCCAGCAGGTGCGGGAGATGTTTGAATCCAGCTTCCACATCCCCCTTATCTATGTCGATGCCAGCATGCTGTTTATGAATAGGCTGTCCGGGACCAGCGATCCGGAGGAGAAGCGCAAAATCATCGGCGAGACCTTTATCGAAGTGTTCGAGCAGGAAGCGCAGAATGTCGGCGGGGCGGATTTTCTGGCGCAGGGCACGCTTTATCCTGATGTGATTGAATCCGTATCGTTTCATGGCGGGCCTAGCGCCACCATTAAATCGCACCATAATGTCGGCGGGCTGCCTGAACGGATGAATCTCCAACTGGTTGAGCCGGTGCGCGAGTTGTTTAAAGACGAAGTCCGCGCGCTGGGCATTGAGCTTGGCATGCCGAACGATATGGTGTGGCGGCACCCGTTCCCCGGGCCGGGGCTGGCGATCCGCATTCCGGGCGAGATCACCGAGGAGAAAGTGGAGATTCTGCAAAAGGCGGATGCCATTTATATCGAAGAAATCCGCAATGCCGGGCTGTATGACGCTATCTGGCAAGCGTTTGTGGTGTTACTGCCGGTGAAGACCGTGGGCGTGATGGGTGACAGCCGCACCTATGAATATGTCTGCGCCCTGCGCGCCGTCACCGCCACGGACGGGATGACCGCCGATTTCTTCCATTATGATTATGAATTCCTTGGACGCGTGTCCAATCGCATCATCAACGAGGTGAAGGGCATCAACCGCGTGACCTATGACATTACCAGCAAACCGCCGGGAACCATTGAGTGGGAATAGCCGTTTCGTCGGTTTTTACTTTATTTTTTGCTTCGTTGATGGCACACATCAGTGACTATAAACCATAGCATGATGGAAAAGAGACGATGGTCGATCATTTGATAGACGAGGTGGATGACGCATTACGCCGTGAACGCATTGAGACGTTCTGGCGCAATTTTGGCCGGTATATCGTGACCGCCAGTGTACTGATTATCCTGACGACGATCGGCGTGGTGGCATGGCAGAGCCATAAAGCAGACAAGCAACGCGAATGGACGTCGGCACTACTGACGGCGCAACAGCATATCACTGCAGCAGATTGGGATAAGGCACACGACGTGTTGAGCAGCCTGACGGAAGACGCCAGCGGAGAGATCGGCACGCTGGCTTATATCTGGAAAGCGCAGGTGGAAATGCAGCAAGGCAACGAGGAACAGGCACGGGCAACGCTGGGGCAAGCCGACCTTGCGCCCGGACATAACGCTTATCAGGATCTGGGGCTGCTCTATGAACAGGCTCTGGGCGGCGAATCCGTGAAGAACGAGACGTTTCATTATACGCAGCAGGAACTCGAACTGGTGTCCAAAGGGTTGGACAATGCCGGGGCTGACATCAACGCCCTGTTGAATGATCCCAATCTGCCGCGCAGCATGCGCGAACGGCTGGAGCTGCTGAAAATAGATGAGACGACGCCTGTTGCTGCTGACGAGACGATCGGACAAGAGGAATAATGATGAAACACCTGATTGTCACAGCACTGATCGCCGGATTACTGACCGCCTGCTCAACGGTCGACAGTTTGTTTGACAGTGAGCCGGAGAAAATTCTGGAAGGTGAGCGCATTGCCATCATGAGTTCGGCGGGCGATGTCGATGCGAGCACGACGCTGGACGATGTCGGTGTTTCCCTGCCTACGGCGCTGGCGCCGGAAGCATGGCCGCAAAAGGGCGGCAATGTTCAACACCATGTCGATCATGTAGCGATGACCAGTGGCAACAGCCAGAGCAGCAATGCCGGTGACGGTAGTGACTGGAGTTCGTCGCTGATTGCATCTCCCGTTGTGCATGGCGATGCCGTGTTTGCGATGGATGCCTCCGGGGTTATTTCGGCACATGCGCGCGATGACATCTCCTCCGTGCTGTGGCGCAAAGATACGCTGGAAGACGATGACACACTGCTGATCGGTGGCGGGCTGGCTGCCGGAGATGATCAGCTTTATGCGGCGATGGCCAACGGCAAGGTCGCGTCGATGGATATCAAAACCGGCGATGTTCTGTGGGAACGCGAACTGAAAACCCCGGTACGCTCCGCCCCGGCAGTGGAAAATGGCATCGTGCTGGTGATCACGGTGGATAGTCAGCTATATGCGCTGGACGGTAGCACCGGCGGTATATTGTGGCGTCATCGCGGGATTCAGGAATCGGCCAGCCTGCTTGGCACCGTCATCCCGGCCGTGGCCAATGAGCGCGTGGTGGTGGCTTATCCTTCCGGCGAAATCTACACCATCGCATTGCGTGACGGCAAAGTGCTGTGGACTGATTCCCTGATTCTGCCGCAACGCACGATTGCGATGGGCACCTTTACCGGCGTTGGCGGTGACCCGGTGATTGTCGATACGATGGTCTATACCGTCAGCCATAACGGTATTCTGGCAGCGAACGACCTGACTTCCGGCCTGCGTATCTGGGAGCAGCCGATTTCCTCCAACAATACACCGTGGGTATCTGGCGACTTTATGTTCGTGGTGACTCCCGGACGCAAACTGGTGGCGGTCTATCGTCGCGACGGACGCATCAAATGGGTCAGCGACATTCCTGCTGGTGACGATGACGCCAAAGAAAAACTCACCGGGCCGTTTGTGGTGAACGGACAGGTGATCGTGTTCGGCTCAATGGGTGAGCAATATGCTTTCTCACCGGAAGACGGCAGCCTGACTTCCACGCAGGATACCCCGGACGGGTATATCTCCGCTCCTGCCTTTGCGGGCGGCGGCATGTATTACATCGATCAGGGCGCGACCCTGCATTTGCTGCGATAGCGAGAATTTCCCATGCGACGGATTGCCATTATCGGCCGCCCGAATGTCGGCAAATCGACCCTGTTTAACCGGCTGATCGGCAAGAAGCTGGCGCTGGTGCATGACCTGCCGGGGGTAACGCGCGACCGCCGCAAAGGCACCGCGACACTGGCCTCCGTTTCGTTTGAGATCATCGACACGCCGGGTCTGGAAGACGCCGATGCCGACAGTCTGGAAGGTCTGATGACGGAACAGAGCATGCTGGCGATGCAGGAAGCGGAAGCAGTGATGTTCGTGATCGACGCTAAGGAAGGTGTGACCGCACAGGATGAACATTTCGCCGGGCTGGTGCGCCGCACCGGGTTGCCGGTGGTGCTGATTGCCAATAAAGCTGAAGCCAAGGGCAGCGAGTCCGGAGTGATCGATGGTTGGCGTCTCGGATTCGGAGAGCCGGTAGCGATTTCCGCCGAGCATGGCGTCGGGATGGCCGATCTCTATGACGGGCTGGCACCGTATATCGAACCGCGCGAAGGCGACGCGGAGGACGACGAAGCCGAGATTCCCGATATGCAGGTGGCGATTGTCGGCCGCCCGAATGTCGGCAAATCCACACTGATGAATCATCTGCTCGGCGAAGACCGGGTGCTGACCGGCCCCTATGCCGGAATGACGCGTGATTCGATCATGGTGGAGACAGTGCTGGGCGGGCGTCCGGTCAAGCTGGTCGATACCGCCGGGATGCGCAAGAAAGCCCGCGTGCAGGAAAGTCTGGAGAAGCTGTCTGTACACGACACACTCTATAGCATCCAGTATGCGCATGTGGTGATTCTGGTGATCGATGCCACGCAGCCGCTGGAGAAACAGGATAACGTGCTGGCCGGATTGATCGAGCGTGAAGGGCGCGCCTGCGTCATCGCGGTCAATAAATGGGATGAGATCAAAGAAGATCAAAAGATGCTGCTGGAAGATATCGAACGGCGGTTGGAAGATGTAGCGCCGAAAATGCGCGGCATCAGCGTGATGCCGATTTCCGCACTGAAAGGGAAAGGCACCGACAAGATGATCGATGCGGCGTTTAAAGCGTATGATGTGTGGAACACTCGCATCCCGACCGGCGAGCTGAACCGCTGGCTGGATGTGACGCTGGCCAAACATACCCCGCCGATGGTGAGTGGGCGGCGGATCAAAATCCGCTACGTCACGCAGGTGAATAATCGCCCGCCGAGCTTCGCGCTGTTCGTCAACCGCAAAGGGCTACCAGATAGTTATGTGCAATATCTGCGCGGCAGTCTGCGTAGTACGTTTAAGCTGCCGGGCGTACCGCTGCGGCTGATGCTGCGTACCGGTAAGAATCCTTACGACGAGAAAAAATAATCCACGGGCACTGGCAGACCGGGTAACTTCCCTGCCCACAGCAACCCAAGAAACGCTCCGGCGATGGCCAATCCGTAGGGAAGCGGCTCACCGTAAGTCAGCAGCCTTGGTAGTCTGATCTCGCGTTCCTGTCGCGATGCCCAGGCGATGACCAGAAAGCGTGCGACATAGACCAGCACCGCCAGCAACCCGCCGAGCAATGACGTGTAGACCACAAACATCGCCAGCACCTTACCCCAGCCGCACCAGACCGAGAGGGCGCAGAGCAGTTTGATATCACCGCCGCCCATGACATTGAACGCAAACAGCGCAAACCCGACCGCGAAGACCACACCCAGCGCATAGAGTGCACCCAGCCAATCGACAGCTTCGGGTGTAATGAATAAGAAGACCGGATAGAGTGCCAGTATCACCCCGTTCAGCCAGTTAGGGATGGTATAGCGGGTAAGATCAGAGGCAAATACCAACAACATTAGCAGGCTGAGCATAAAATGGGTTATCAGCATGAAAGCCCTGTCTTTTTGTGGTTTGGTCGTGTTATAGTCTGGTCTGTGACGCCCAAACGCAAGAAGAATCGACGCTGCATGGATATCCTGACGAACATCCTATTCATATATGTGGCTTTTGCCGTGATTATGTATGTGTTCCAGGATAAGTTTTTATATTTCCCGGCTAAAGACCGGCTTGACCCGGTAGCATTCGGGCTGAAGGATTTTCAGCCGGTGCAGACATCGACCAGTGATAATATCCCGCTGGCGATGTGGTGGAAGGCACCGCTGACCGGCTATCCCACCATCATTTATTTTCATGGCAATGCCGGGCATCTGGGTGACCGGGCGTATAAATTCGCGGCGATGGCCAAAGCCGGATTCGGCGTATTGGCGCTGAGTTATCGCGGTTACGGCGCCAGTGGCGGTACGCCGTCGGAAGCCGGGCTGTATGAAGATGCCCGCGCCGCTGTCGCCTTTGCCAAAGAGCATTTGGCGATTCTGCCGGAATCCATCATTCTCTACGGCGAGTCGCTCGGCTCCGGGGTGGCGGTGCATACCGCGGCGGTGCAGCCAGTGGCAATGGTGGTGCTGGAAGCGCCGTACACCTCCGTGATGCAGCGCGCCAAGGAGCGTTTTCCTTTCCTTCCGGTCGGCATCATGTTGCGCTCGGAGTTTGATTCCATCGGTAAAATCCAGATGATCGGTGCACCGTTGCTGATCTTCCACGGCGAGCAGGATGCCATTATCCCGATTGAGCATGGCCGTGCCGTACTGGATGCCGCTAACGATCCGAAGAAAGGGTTATTCTATCCCGAATACGATCACACCAATTTCGATGCGGATATGCTATCGTCGGAAATGATGGCCTATGCGAAAGAACAAGGGATAGCGAAGTAGACGTTACTGCACCTTGTATTTCAGGCGCAACACGGTTTCCTGCAATAGATTGACGTGCGCATCCTTCCCGTTGATCGGGTCGCCGCAAATGGCACGCACCGGCATTTTCAGATTACCGAACGGCCAGAAGCGCCGCAGTTTGCCGTCATGCTTGCGACTAAGGATACTGCCCCACAGACCAGTCAGTGCCATCGGGTAGACCGGCACCGGGTTCTTCTGCAGGATCGATTCAATCCCCGGACGGAAACGCCCCAACCCACCGGTCATGGTCAGTTGTCCTTCCGGAAAAATGCAGATCAGATCGCCCGCCTCCAGCCCTTCGGCAATGTCGTCGAGCGCGCGGCGCACTTTGTCCCGTGTCGGATAGATCGGGATAGCGCGATTGACTTTCATGAAGTGATGCACCACCGGCAGGCGGTAAATCGGCTCGTAGATCACAAAGCGCACCGGACGTTTGGCACCGGCGGCGATGATCGGCCCGTCGGCATAGGAGACATGGTTGCAGATCAACATGGCCGCGCCACTTTCCGGCAGTTTGTCGAAGTCGGTGTATTCCGGCGCGTACACACGCTCGATCAGCCGCGTACCCCATTTCTTATAGGTCGGCTCCAGCGCCGGGTGATCGCCCGCCAAAAAATGACGTATGAACTGCATCGTTTCCATAATCTTTCTATTGTATCGCTGGATTCTTTAAGGATGGCTTAACTTATTTCGTTTATGAATGACGCCATATTGGCTATAGTTTTTTCATTGTAGCATTCATGGAGGCCCCCACATGCAGAAAACCTACAATAACGCTGTCGACGCGCTGGAAGGCCTGCTTCACGATAATATGACCATCATGGCCGGGGGGTTCGGCCTGTGTGGCATTCCTGAGCATTGCATTGCCGTCATCCGTGATTCCGGGGTGAAGGGTCTGACCATCATTTCCAATAATTGCGGCGTGGACGATTTCGGTCTGGGTATCCTGCTGGAGAATCGTCAAATCGCCAAGATGATTTCATCCTATGTCGGTGAGAATAAAGAATTCGAGCGTCAGTTCCTGTCCGGTGAATTACAGATTGAGTTCAATCCGCAGGGAACACTGGCCGAGCGCGTGCGTGCCGGCGGCGCCGGCATCCCGGCCTTCTACACCCGCACCGGCTACGGCACGGTGGTGGCGGAAGGCAAGGAAGTACGCGAGTTCAACGGTGAGATGTATGTGATGGAGACCGGGCTGACCGCCGATTTGGCGATCGTCAAAGCCTGGAAGGGCGATGTGGACGGCAATCTGATCTACCGCAAGACCGCCCGCAACTTCAATCCGATGATGGCGATGGCGGGCGAGGTGACGGTTGCGGAAGTGGAAGAGCTGGTGGAACTAAGCGACACCTCCGCCGACGAGATTCATACGCCGGGCATTTTTGTGCAGCGTATTTTTAAAGGCGATCATTTTGAGAAGCGCATTGAATTCCGAACAGTTAATGAGGAGGCTGCCTGATGCCCTGGTCACGCGATGAGATGGCGGCACGTGCCGCGCAGGAACTGCAAGACGGGTTTTATGTCAATCTGGGGATCGGGATTCCGACGCTGGTGGCCAACCACATTCCCGACGGCATCCACATCAACCTGCAGAGCGAGAATGGTATGCTGGGGATGGGCCCCTTCCCGACCGAAGACAAGGTAGATGCCGATCTGATCAATGCCGGGAAGCAGACGATTTCTGAGTTGCCCTACAGCACCTATTTCGACAGCGCGCTGTCTTTCGCGATGATTCGCGGCGGGCATATCGATATTTCCTTCCTCGGCGCCATGCAGGTGGCGGAGAATGGCGACCTCGCCAACTGGATGATTCCGGGCAAGATGGTCAAAGGTATGGGCGGTGCGATGGACCTCGTGGCGGGGGTGAAGAAAATCGTCGTCATTATGGATCATAACGCCAAAGACGGCACGGCGAAATTCGTCAAGGAATGCACATTGCCGCTGACCGGCACTGGCGTGGTCGACATGCTGATTACCGAGATCGGTGTGTTTGAACGACCGGATCGCAACAGCCCGTTCCGCATGACGGAACTGGCACCCGGCATTCTGACCAAACAGGAAGTGATTGATCGCACCGAAGCGCATTTCGAATTCGCATTGGATGAAAAAGCGGCGTAAGCCCTTTTTAGCTCAGCACTATATCGTTGTTCCGCTCGATGCCACTACCCTGCTGGCTGACCAGCTTGCCTGATTCTTCATTGGCAACATGCGTCAGGGAAAGATCCTGCTTCAGACCGGCCAGCGCCTGATTGATTTCCTGACTCATCGAACTAAATTGCTGACCATTTTTTTGATCAATGATCTCTTTGGTGTCATCCGTCACATCACGGGCAAACTCTTTGGCAAATTGTTCCAATGGCTGGCTAAAGTAGAGCAATGCATTCATAAAACCTTCTCCGAAGTTCGCTCCATCCATTGACCCCTGGTAGGTAAAAATATTGGCGGTGTAGGCGCTTGCCAACGCATACTCCGAAGTGCCAGGCTGCAGATTGCCACTTAAATGCTCTTCCACCAGCCGGTATTGTGCGTGGTGCATGTTTTCTTCAAAGATACCGGCTAACATTTCTTCAACATTACCGTTTGCTAAGGCTTGTTGACTGACATTGATGGTCTGGTTTTTCGTATCAAATTCCATCAGGTTGCCTTTTTGGGCGCCTTCCCGAACAGTAATATTGGGCAAATCGTATGCTTCGGACATGGCATTGGTGATGTCCTGATAGGCCTCCAGTCGTTCTTCTTTGGACAGGTTTTCCCAGTTGGCCAGGGCGGTTTTCAGTTCCGGATCGTTTTTAATGCTATCAAGTAGCGCTTCTTTTCCTGTTGCCGCAAATTGTTCTGCAGCACCACCAACCATCTGGCTGCTGGCTGACATTGTCGTCGTGGCGGTCAGTTGCAGGTTGAGCTTGGTCTCTGGATTTTCTGCTATATTTGATGCAACAGTCATGACAGTGGAGGCTTCCGCCCAGAATGACGCTGGCAGCATGTTCCGTGTGGCCTCGTTCGATGCTAATTCATTGAGAGTTTTTGCGACTTTCAGCAAATCTTCCGGTGATTCGGCCTGACTGAATTGTTGCTGAAGACCCTGAACCACATCGAGGGTGGTGAGATGTTGCCCATCCTCTGTGGTTCCAATATGCTGGATTTCCAGATCCGGATAACGCTCAACAATATCGCCACGAGATACGTCATCGCTGTCGAAAAAATTCAGCAATCCCAGTACGTGTCGTGGGAATGTATTGTCGAATAATCTTTCTGCAACGCCGGCCATAGTTCCCCCTTTACCCAGAATAGATGGGCTTTGTTAACATTTCGTTTATTTTGGGGGAATGGTTACAGGGGGAATTAACTAATTATTTAATCTCGAACATCGCTTCGACTTCCACGGCTACACCGAAAGGCAGACTGCCAACCCCCACTGCCGCGCGAGCATGTGAGCCAACCTCTTTACCGAAAATCTCCACCATCATGTCGGATACGCCATTGGCTACCACCGGCTGATCGGTACGTTCCGGCGTTGCGTTGACGAAGATACCAAGACGCACGCACTTCTTTACGCGGTCGAGATCACCGCCACAGGCGTTTTTCAGGTGTGCAAGGATGTTCAGCCCGCAGATTTTGGCGCAGGCCTGACCTTCTTCCACGGAGAACTCATCGCCTACTTTACCGATATATTGCGGTTTACCGTCCTGCATCGGCAGCTGGCCGGAGATCACCACCGTGTTTCCGGTAATGGTATAAGGCACATAATTGGCCGCAGGTGCAGTTACTTCCGGTAGAGTAATGTTCAACTTTTCCAATATTTGGTCTATATTTCCAGCCATTCTTGTCTCCTTTGGTTTTTTAGGTTATTACTATCGATAGTAGTAAGCGGCCATAATACATGCAATATTTGGTAAATATGGCACATTCAGTATAAATTTATAGGGGAAACTTACCTCAAATTAAATATTAATATACTTTAATTTTATTTCATGATTGTAACAAACTTGTAACATTTGTGTGCTACATTGGGAATATGGATTGTTTGACACCAGTCCTACCCAAAGTTAAACCTATATATGAGGAGTCAACTCATGACCAAATTCAATACCAAAAAAATTACGACTTTTTGCCTGAGCCTGTTTGCAATCGCACTGTTTGTGCCTGAACTGGCCATGGCAGCCACGCCACTGAGTGAAACACTTTGTGCTGTAGTAGAATGGTTTACCGGTCCTACCGGTGCCGGTATCGCTACGCTGGCAATCATCATCATCGGCGTTGGCGCCCTGCTGGGTAAAGTATCCTGGGGTATGGCTATCATCGTTGGTCTTGGCGTCGCCACCATCTTTGGTGCAGGCGAGCTGGTAACCGCACTGTCTACGGGCGGTCAGAACTGCTAAGGCCTACAGAAGCATAAGAATACACTTTTGCTTTGGGGTACCTGCTGGAGTTGTTTTCACACAGCTCCGCAGGTATCCCCCAAATTCTCCCCAACCACCTCTAACCTGCGGGCACGTATAAAGGGATGTTTTCATTTGGAGTCAAACGTACTGAAGACCTAGAAACATATCGTGATATCACGGATGATGTTGAAGAATCAGATTTTGTACCCTACGCCTGCCACTATAATCACGACACTCTCATTACCAAGAACGGCGAGCTTCTCCAGACCATTAAGATCATGGGTCTGAAGCATGAGGCTTTAAGCGAAGAAAATCTCGATCTGCGCGAAACGATCCGCGGCGCTATCGCCGAATGCGTCAATTCCGATGCCTACGCATTATGGTTCCACACCATCCGGCGCAAAGCCAATCTTTCCGCAAGCGGAGAGTTTACCATTCCCTTTGCCGATCAGGTGAATGCGGCGTGGGAAAAGAAAAACCGCTTCTCACAGCAATACAGCAACGAGGTCTATATCACCATCGTCCGTGAAGGACAGGATGCCTCCGTTGCCAGCAAACAAAATTTCCTGATGGGTATTTTGCCGTCACGCGATATTCGCTGGCGTAACAGTTATATTGATGGTATTGCCGCCGAGTTATCCGAGCTGACGGACCAGCTGCTGGAACGTCTGCAAACATTTGGCGCCAAGCGCCTGACGGTGGTAGAGCGCGACAATGTGTTTTATTCACAGCAATGCCAGTTCCTTGAAAAAATTATCAATCTGGTCGACCATCCGATGCCGATGGTGGATCAGGATTTATCATCCTATCTGACCAGCGGTGAGATTACGTTTGGCTTTAACGCGATGGAAGTGCGCATCGGTGAGCGCCGTCGCTTCGCCGCGATTATCACCATAAAGGAATATAAGGAAGCGTCGCTGGAAGTGATCGACAGCCTGTTGCAGTTGCCGATGGAATTTATCGTGACGCAATGCGCCGACTTCATTGGCGCCAGCGAAGCGTTGGACGAATATCAAGACCAGAAACAATTGACGGTTCTCAGTGGTGATAAGAAACTGGCGGAAGTGGCTGAGATCGACCATATTCTGGAGAGCAACCATAACAGCAATACCGATTTCGGGCAGCAACAGCTTAGCGTCTTCATCCTTGCCGATACGATCAAACAGCTGGAACGCAATGTTCGTCAATGCGTCAACTATCTGTTTGAAAACGGGCTGGTGGCAATTCGTGAAGATTTGCGTTTTGAAGAATGTTACTGGGCACAACTGCCGGGGAATTTCGAATTTATCCGTCGCATGAAACCAACCAGCACCAATCGCATTGCCGGGTTTGCGAATCTCTATAACTTCCCGGCGGGGATTGAAAAAGGCAATCACTGGGGACCGGCCGTCACCACATTCCACACGGCGGCAGGCACACCATACTTTTTCAATTTCCACGATGGTGAAAATGGTCACACCTCCATTATGGGGCCATTTGGTTCCGGCAAAACCGTGCTGACACATTTCCTGCTCAGTCAGTCCACGAAATTCTCGCCACGCATCACCTATTTCGATGTGTCGGGCACAGCAAAACCTTTCACGGAAGCACTAGACGGGCGCCATGTGGACATCATGCCGGTGATGTCGCCGGAGCAACCCATGTTGTTCAATCCATTCTCGCTGCCGATCAACGACGAAAGCAAAGTGTTCCTGTTTAGGTGGTTAATCGTGCTGGTACGGATGGGTGGCAAGGAAGTTACCGATTCTCTGAAAAC
>JAUIJX010000174.1 GCA_030430795.1 Alphaproteobacteria bacterium
CGGGGCGTATTCACTGGCGACAGAGCCAGAGAAAGCCACTTTTGCCGATCGTGTCGGCGGATCACGCGGGCAATCTGCCGATTGGGCCTCTTCCGTGACGATGCCATCGGGTGGCGGTTTGAATCGTAGTTAGTTTTATTTATGTATTGCTCCCCGGCTCGCCTACTGCTCGCCAGATGAGCCTAACAGCCTCCGGCTGACTAAAGGGCTCGGTCTCCTGACCTCGCTTCTTTTCCCTTGCTGAGTATATCGTTGTTTCGCTAGCCGAGGATCTTGGCTTTCTGCGCCTGAAATTCTTCTTCCGTCAAATGTCCCTGTTCTTTGAGTTTTGCCAGACGTTCGATCTGTGAGGCGATGTCAGTGGCCTGTGCCGCAGCAGGTGCCGGAGCGGCAGTGCCGCCACCCACCACTTCACGGAAAGAAATTTTACGGAAGTCATCAATGGCGGTGCGGGTGGCTTTGATAAACGGGTCGATGGATTCCGCCCATACCAGATTCATGTTGACCGATGATGCACCGTCCCATACGCGGATGGTGCCGAACAGGATCAGGTAACTGCCGTCAATGGACTGGACGCGATCCAGCGCCATTTGCCATTGGCGCAGGCCGAAGAACATGCCCTTATCCAAAAACAGAATGCGCCGGTTGGTGCAGACCGCCAGCACAGTGCGGTTGCCGCAGAAGCCGGAGGTTAGGGCGCGCACTTCCTCGCCCTCAATCATGATTTGAGGCAGGTAGTTGATCTCTTTTTTCGTGTAGAAAACGTATTTTTGCGGAAGGTTTCTGATTTGTTCCTGAATTTGCTCTAACGTTGGCATGACTCCCCACCCAATTGTTTGTCAGGTTCTAAGAATAACAAATTTATAATGGTTTATCAAAGGGTGAGTTCGGGGGTGTCGATCAGGCCTCGCAGGCGCACCATTTCATCCGGTTGAATGCCAAGATCACTCATATGCTCTTCGACCAGCGCTATCAGTGCTTCTTCCTTTGCCATCTGCAGGATGGCGGCGGCACGGCGCAGTGAGAGTTCGCCGATAGCAAGACGCTTCAGCGTGATGCTCTGGATTCTGGTGAGGGTCATGATTAGTCTTCCGGGTTACGGGAGAGCCAATAATAGGCGAAGCCATCGGCGATACTGGCGTTTTCTTCCAGTGACGGCATTTCGCGGTATGGCGACGGGATGCCCGCTTTATCCAGCATCCATGCCAGTTCACGCTCCGACTTGATGCCCAGTTGCTTGAGCGCCTGCGATTCAGTCAGCAGCCCCTTGGAATAGGCTTCCAATACACTGCGCTGCAGGTCTTTGACCTTCTGGTTGTCGCGCGAACGTCTCACGGTTTCAGTCACCACTTTTTGTTCTCCCCGTTGATGGGTTTTTCTTGTTATTGCTCCCTTCCGGTCAGCACGAACAGGTGTAGCATGGAGATTGATTAATGAGTGTTAAATATTTGTGACAAATCGTCCCGCATATTAGTAAAGGAGTAACCCTATGGCCGTGACATCGCATGTCGGTCTGACGCTGGTGGAACAGGCGCAGGCGCAGAAAGAAGTAACCGTCAACGAAGCGCTGAAGCGGCTGGATGCGCTGCTGAATGGCGGGGCGCTGGATAAAGATCTGGCGACGCCTCCGGGATCACCCGCTGAGGGCGATGTGTATATCGTGGCAGCCAGTGCCACCGATGATTGGGCCGGGGAAGAAGACGCGATTGCCTATTTCGATCAGGTGTGGCGGTTTATCACTCCGCGCGAAGGCATGGCGCTGTGGGTGGCGGATGAAGATCAGACCTATGTGTATGACGGTAGTGGCTGGAGTGTGCCGCCGATGCTTGGGATCGGCAGCGCGGCGGACAGCACCAACCGGCTGACGGTGGCGAGCGAGGCAGTGCTGTTTACCCATGACGGCGATGATGTGCAGATCAAGGTCAATAAGAATGCGACCGGGGATACGGCGTCCTATCTGTTTCAGACCGGGTTTTCCGGACGGGCGGAATTCGGGCTGATCGGCGAAGATGATTTCGCGCTGAAAGTATCGCCCGACGGCTCGAATTTCTATGAATCCTTCAAGGTAGACCGTGCCTCCGGCAATCTGACACTGAAGAAGCTGACCGGGTTTGGCGCAGCGGAGGCAGTGACGATTGCCAGCGGTGCGGTGACGGTTAGCCAGTCTTATGTGGCGGTGGATACAGAGAGTGCGGCAGCAAGCGATGATCTGGAGACAATCAACGGCGGCAGCGAAGGCCAGTTGCTGGTGGTGTGTTCCACCGATGACGGGCGCGATGTGGTGCTGAAGGACGGGCTGGGGAATCTGAGCCTGGCCGGAGACATGACGCTGGTGACGACACGTGACCGGATCACATTGCTGCATGATGGGACCCGCTGGATCGAATTATCAAGAAGTAGCAATTAGATGACATATGAAGTGAAAGGGATCAAGCGCGAGGATGTGCGGTTGATCGTGCGGGAGTCGGTACAGGAAACGCTGGGCGGGCTGGGGTTCGATCTCAGCCGGAAGAGCGACATTCAGGCCGACTTACTCTATCTGCGGGCGCAGCGGCAGCGGATGGAAGACAGCCGCCATATCCTGCGCAAAGTCGTGCTGTCGACGCTGGTCGGCGGGGTGTTGGTTATGATGTTGGAGAGGCTATTTTGATGCCCCTGCACGCGGGGTTTTTATGCTTCGCTCCGTGCTTACACGACCGCTCGCATATTATTGCGCTTAGCAACCCGCTGCGCCAGCGCTAGCGCGGCGAGTGGGCGGGGCTGAAGGCTCGCTCGGCCTACTTGCCTCGCTTTTGTCTCTTGCGAGGCAGGGCATTCATATTACTACATGAGGAGAATATATGATCACGTTAATCAGTGCGTTGCTCGGGTTTGCCGGGTCGATGGTGCCGGAGGTGTTGTCACTGTTTCGTGACCATACCGACCGCAAGCATGAGCTGAAAATTCTGGAAATGCAGCTAAAACAGCAGGCGCAGGGGCATTCTGAGCGGCTGGAGGAAATCCGTCTGCAGGGCGAAGCCAGCGAAATGCGATCACTCTATAAGACCTATTATAGTGGGGTGGCGTGGGTCGATGCGCTGAATGCGACGGTGCGTCCGGTGCTGGCCTATGCGTTTTTCTTGCTCTATGCCGGGGTGAAGTGCTTGCAGCTCAGTATGCCGGAGGTGGGGTTCGAGGCGGCGCTGCTGTTGCTGTGGAGCGAAGAAGATCAGGCGATTTT
>JAUIJX010000175.1 GCA_030430795.1 Alphaproteobacteria bacterium
GGACGTCAGGTGATTGTCTCCGTGCCGAATTTCGGTCATTGGAAGAACCGGCTCTATCTGGGGTTGAGGGGCCGCATGCCGGTTACTAAGAAACTGACCTACCAATGGTATGAAACGCCGAACATCCATTTTTGTACCATCGTGGATTTCATCGACCTGTGCCGGGAAATGCAACTAAACATTGTTCGTCAAATGGTTATTGACGAATCAGGGCGCTCCAGAGATTTTCACGGACGCAGCGCCATCGCCAACCTTTCCGGGACGCACGGCGTTTTTCTTATTGAAAAATAACAATCTATTTTTTTCTCAAAAGCGGGATGAAAGCTTGCACCGGGCGGATCGACTGTGCTACTGTCCGCACGCGTTGTATAAGTCGTTAAGTAGTGTGCATGTCAGTCGATATTTCCAGTAAACTGAAATCCGTTGTTATTTCCGGCAAGGAAGTGCTTCCCATTGTTGAGGGGGGCAAGGGCATTGGCGCCACCAACGGATATAGTGCCGGTGCATTTGCGGCGGCCGGTGCGGTCGGCACTTTCTCCGGCGTCAACGCAACGAGTTACGATAAGGACGGCAACCCGATTCCCTATACCTATCAGGGCACGACCCGCCGTGAGCGGCATGAAGAACTGATTGCGCTCAGCACGGCCGGGGCGGTGCAGCAGGCGCGCATCGCGCATGAGAAGGCTGGCGGCAATGGCCGCATCCATGTCAACGTGCTGTGGGAAATGGGCGCCTGCGAGCGCATCCTGATTGGCCTGCTCAAAGAAGCGGGTGATCTGGTGAATGGTGTCACCTGTGGTGCGGGCATGCCGTATCGCCTGAGCGATATCGCGGCCGAATACAACGTCTACTACCACCCGATTGTCTCCTCCATGCGTGCCTTCCGTGCGTTGTGGAAGCGTTCCTATTCCAAAACGCAGGAATGGCTGGGCAGCGTGGTATATGAAGACCCGTGGCTGGCGGGTGGTCATAACGGCCTGTCCAATAACGAAGACCCCGAGCAGCCGCAGGACCCGTATCCGCGCGTCGCGGAAATCAGAACATTCCTGAATGAGGTCGGCCTGAACGACACGCCGATCATCATGGCCGGTGGCGTCTGGCACCTCAAGGACTGGGAGCACTGGCTCGACAACCCGGAAATCGGCCCCGTTGCCTTTCAGTTTGGCTCACGCCCGCTGCTGACGCAGGAAAGCCCGGTGCCGGAGGAATGGAAAAAGAAACTGCTCGATCTGCAGGAAGGCGACATCTTCCTCAATCGCTATAGCCCGACCGGCTTTTATTCCTCTGCCGTCAATAACAGCTTCATCAAGGAACTGCGTGGCCGTAACGCCCGTCAGGTATCCTACGCGATGGAAGAAGAGGGCTACATGGCGGTGCCGTATCCGTTTGGCCCGCGCGGCCGCCCGCATTACGTCACGGCGGAAGACAAGGCGCAAATCAATCAATGGGAAAGCGAAGGCTATACCGAGGCGATGAAAACGCCGGACGGTACGCTGATCTTCGTCACGCCGGAGCAGGCGCAGCAGATTCATCAGGATCAGGTGGACTGCATGGGCTGCCTCAGCCATTGCCGCTTCTCCAACTGGAAAGACCACGACGACTACACCACCGGCAAGAAAGCCGATCCGCGCAGCTTCTGCATCCAGAAAACCCTGCAGGATATCGTCAATGGCGGCCCGGTGGACAACAACCTGATGTTCTCAGGCCATAACGCTTTTAAATTCGCCGACGATCCGTTCTACGCCTCCGGTCAGGTGCCGACGGTCAAGCAACTCGTCGACCGCATCATGACCGGCGAATGATGCGAGGCAAGTAGGCCGAGCCAGCCTTGAGCCTTGCCCGTTGCTAAGCGCAGTAGGCGCGTGCAGGGGCAAAACAAAAAGCTAGAACTCCTCGTCCTCGTAAACACCCCAGATATGCTCCTTCGGGATCCAGCCCTTGCGGCCTTTTATCTGGATATAGCACCAGCGTTTGGTGCAGCGAACCAGCTTAGCCAGCACCTGCGGCTTGGCCTTCAGCACGGCAGGAGAATCGGGGTTGGGGTTGCGATGTAGCGTCCGTGTCTCGCCGTAGATAAACACCGTGCGCGCACCGCTCAGCAAACTGTGATGCATCCAGCCTTCCTCGCCGTCAATATCGCGCGTCTTCCGCCAGTTACCGTACTCATCCATAATCTCCACCGGGATATCGGTCTTGCGGTAGACCCAGCGAATCGGATAGCGCGTGCCGGGGCCCGTGCGCAGGTTTGCCTCATCCGATTTCACCGAGGCAAAACGGGGCAGGGTACCGGCATCCGCGGGGGAGCTGAGCAATAGCGTGGCCAGCAGGCAGCCTATAAAACACACAAATGGGTAAAGGGATCGCCGTGCTGTCATTCTAGAAAAACTCGAGACTGACGGAGAAGAATTTTTCCACTTTCTTCACGGCATCGGACGAGGACAGGATAATCACCCGGTCGCCTTCATGGATCACCGTATCGTCTTCCGGGATCACGAACTGGTTGCCGTTACAGATAATCGCGCCGATCAACACGCCTTTCGGCAGTTTGAGGTCACTGATAGGTTTGCCGACCAGTGGTGAGGTCGCAACGGCTTCCGCTTCGATAATCTCCGCCGCGCCGTCATGGATCGAATGCACGGTACGGATTTTTCCGCGCCGCACATGCTGCAGGATACTGGAAACGGTGGTCTCGCGCGGGTTGACGATAATATCCACGCCCAGATTCCCAAGCATCGGGATATAGGAATAATTATTCACCAACGCGATCGAACGTTTGCAGCCGAGGCGCTTCGCCAGCAGCGATGCCAGAATATTCACCTTATCATCGTTGGTGACTGCCAGGATGGTTTCCACCTGATCGATGCCGCTTTCCATCAGGATATCGCGATCCAGCCCGCTGCCGTTGATGACCGTGGTCGCATCCAGTGAACGTGCCACCTGTTCGGCACGCTCGCGATCCACCTCAATCAGCTTCACGCGCGTGGTCTGGTCTTCCGCTTCCATCGTCTTGGCGATATAGGCGCCGATATTTCCGCCGCCCAGAATCACGATCCGCCGTGCTTCGTATTCTTCGTGGCCGAACAATGCCAGCGCCTTACGTGTATGCTGCGTGTCGCAGACGATATAGACCGTGTCGTCCTCTTTCAGAATCATATCCTGACGT
>JAUIJX010000176.1 GCA_030430795.1 Alphaproteobacteria bacterium
GCTATCCCTATAGCACTTGATTTAGGCAGCCGCAACTGAAACCGAAGCATGACCCATTCCCCTTACGACCAACTGGCAAAACAGTTTCTCGATATGTGGCAGGATCAAACGCGTCATATGATGCAGGATAAGCGCTTTCTGGACTCCATGCTGGACATGCTGGCACAGATGCAACCGGGCGCCGATGCTTACAGAGGAACTGCCAATGCCAAAACACACACCACCAACCAGCCTGATACCGCTTCATCTGACGCTCTCCATGCTCAACTGGCAGAGCTCTATGAGCGCCTTGAGCGTTGCGAGGCACGTCTGGCCAAGCTCGAAGGCAAGAGCAAAGGCAACGGCAAACGCAAAAAAACCAAAGATTAGCGACCTTTTGCAGCTGGCAGCGGAGGATGCTGTCTTCGCCGACGCCGTGGCACAGCAAGCACATCAGCAGCTTATCCGGCAGGTAGAGACACTGGAGCGCTTCTACACCAGCCATTACGAACGCGATGTGCAGGAACCGCCGTGTGTCTGGCACTCCGGCAATGCACGACTGCTGGATTATACCACCAGCCCACGCCCTAAAAACAAGGCAGTGTTACTGGTGCCTTCGCTGATCAATCGCTATCACATCCTCGATTTGACCGAAGAGCGTAGTTTTGCAAGGTTTCTGGCGAGGAATGGCTATGCCGTTTATCTGCTGGACTGGGGTGAACCGGGTGCACGCGAGCGGCAGTTTGACTGCGCAGATTACGTCAGCAAACACCTGAAACAGGCGGCAACGTGGATTCACGCGCAATGCGACAGAGAATTAAGCGTGATCGGGCATTGCATGGGCGGTGTACTGGCCACCGGCCTTGCCAGTCATGCGCCGGAACTGGTGGACGAGTTGGTGCTGCTGGCTACACCGTGGGATTTTCACGAAGGGGTGATGCTGCCTTCAGCGCGTGACGAACAGACAGAGCAAGGGCTGCGGCAGTATCTCGACCAGTTTGACAGCTTCCCCGGCGATCACCTGCTGGCATGGTTTTACCTGCGCGATCCGTGGGTATTCCACGACAAGCTGGAAGAATTCGACGGCATGGATGAAGACTCCGACGCGCACCAGCAATTCCTGGCGCTGGAATACTGGGTTGGTGATGCCGTGCCCGTCGCACGGCGTGTGGCGCGGGAATGTTTCATCGACTGGGGTATCCATAACAGTCTGCAGCTCGATGACTGGCGTATCGGCAGGCAGCGCGTGAGCCCGGAAGAGATTGATGTGCCCTGCCTTGTGGTCGCACCGAAGCATGACCGGATCGTCCCCCTGCCCGCCGCGATGGCGCTGGCAGAGCGCATTCCCGAGTGCTCCGTCATTCAGCCAGAAAGCGGGCATGTCGGCATGCTCGTCGGCTCCGGGAGGCAGAAGAACCTGTTGACTCCGCTACTGGAATGGCTTGAGAGTTAGCGCCGCTGTGACCGTAGCAATACAACCATAGCGTTTATTTGCCTTCCTATTCGCTTCTTGTTCAAAAATCATTGGCGATCGCTAAGAAATGTGTTCTACTGCAGGTTCAGTCGAGTATTTTGGTCATACTACGATAGCTTGGAGGCCTCTTATGTCCTGTCCTGCTTCTGACTCCAGCGCCAACCAAGAGTTGTTGTCGCCGAAACATCAAATCGCGCGAGACTTTGCAGAGTTCGCTTATGTGGTGTCACATGATTTTAAGGCGCCGCTCCGTCATATCCGGGAATTCACTAAATTGCTGATCCAGAAACTGGAAGCCGATATCGGTGAGTCCGAACAGCAATATGTGCGCTTTATCGAGCGCAATGTGGTACAGGCGGAAGATATGCTCGACGGCTTGCTCAGCTATTCCCGGCTTAACACCCGCTGCGAGCCATTCAGCAGCTTCAACGGCGTTGAGCTACTGGAAGATACCCTGATGGGGCTGAAACATGCGATTGAAGGCAGTAACGCCATCATAACGCAGGATATGAACGTCGAGATACGCGGGGATTACAACCAGTTAAAACAGATGCTGTTTCACCTGATCGACAACAGCATTAAGTTCCGCAAACCGAATAAAACGCCGCATGTCCATGTGGCCGCTTTTAAAAATGCCGGCGGGGTGATATTCACCGTGCGTGACGACGGGATCGGTATCCCCACGTCGGAATTCGATACTATTTTTAATATGTATCACCAACTGCATGAGCGCGGTCTTTTTCCCGGTTGCGGTATCGGGTTGACGCTCTGCCGCAAGATTGCACAACGCCACGGCGGCCGCATCCGGGTGGAATCCGAACCCGGCCAAGGCACCACCATCCATGCCATCATTCAGGACAACGACCGGGAACAGGTGCAGTAGGAATATCTATTCCAAGCAGCACATTTTTTATTCATTAACATGGTTGTTATTTGAAGTGCACGGTTATATATGAATGTTTCCGGCCACATGAACCTGTCTTTATGTATTCTTCTTATCTCAAGCAACCGCGCATCCGCAGCCACTATCTTGTCATCGCCATTGCTGTCTTTTTTATGGCGTTTACCAATGTGGCGTTTTTCAGGCATCTGTTAAATGATTACCCATTTAATACGGAGAATATCAGCTTTCTGTTTTCCGTCATCGTCGGATTTACGGGCGTTATTGTTCTCGTGCTTGGTCTGCTGTGCCACCGCTATACGTTCAAGCCCATTGTTATCATTTTGCTGCTCGTATCCTCGGCGAACGCCTATTTCATGGACAACTACAATACCCCTATTGATGACAATATGATCACCAATGCGCTCAGCACCGATGCGCGCGAAGTAAGAGACCTCCTCAGCCCCACCTTCTTTCTGTATTTCATCCTGCTGGGGGTACTGCCTTCATGGTTGGTATACCGAACCGATATCGTATTTCATCCGCTCACCACAGAAGCGTGGTCACGTAGCAAAATGATTGCACTGACGCTGCTCATCATGGCTGGCGTGTTTTTCCTAAACAGCGCCACATTCAGCTCCTTTTTCAGAGAGCACAAACTTGTTCGCTACTATTTCAACCCGGCCAGCGCTTTGGTGCGCCAGCATTTGCTGAGTGTGGTGCGCGACATCGTGGTGCGCTACGACGTGGACGGCGTGCATTTCGACGATTATTTTTACCCCTACAAACAACCCGGCGAGGTGCTGCAGGATTA
>JAUIJX010000177.1 GCA_030430795.1 Alphaproteobacteria bacterium
GGTCGAGCAGTCTTCGCACAACAAGCCGAAATTCCTCGATCTCAACCCGGCATCGCGTACCATGCACGTCTCCGAGACGCAACGCGCTCTGCTGCTGCCGCAGGAAGTGATTCAGTTGCCGCGTGACGAACAAATCATTCTGGTGGAATCCTTCCCGCCGATTAAATGTAAAAAGATTTTCTACTTCAAGGACAAAACCTTTACCACGCGCCTGCTGGACAAGATCCAGCTGCCGCAACAGGAAGCCTACGATCCACGGGCGAAGAAGAAAACGGCTGCCGCTCCGCCTCCCCCTCCGGAAGAAGAACCTAAGAAAGAACCAGCCCCTCCGCCGCCTCCCTCTCCGGTTGAGAATAAGGAAGCAGCACCCCCTCCGCCACCACCGCCACCTAAAGACGGCGGCGCCGCAGAACAACCTCCAGTGCCTGCACCGAAGCCACCATCTCCTCCGCCTGCCCCACCAGCAGCCGATACCAAACCACCAGCACCTCCTGCGCCGCCTCCGGCGGAAGACAGCACGCCTGCAGCGGCGTCTCCACCACCGCCACCGCCTCCGGCACCACCTAAGAAAGAAGGTGATTCCGGCGATGCGGCCAGTGGCGGCAACCCGTTTGACGACTAGATTTCTTACTCTTGATATTAAGCGACTTTGCCTTCGCTCGGTGACGAGGCGCTGGCGACACCGCGTTTCGGCATACGCCCGGCGAGGTAGGCTTTGCGCCCGGCCTCAATGGCCAGTTTCATGGCCTCAGCCATCAGCACCGGGTCATCCGCCTCGGCAATGGCCGTGTTCATCAGCACCGCGTCACAGCCCAGCTCCATCGCAATGGCGGCATCGGAGGCCGTACCCACGCCGGCATCGACCAGCACCGGCACAGTGGATTGCTCCACAATCAGGCGAATGTTCAGCGGGTTCTGAATGCCAAGCCCGGAGCCAATCGGCGCCGCCAGCGGCATGATCGCCACGCAACCGATTGCTTCCAAACGGCTGGCTATCAGCGGGTCATCGGTAGTGTAAGCCATGACATCGAACCCGTCAGCGACCAGCTCTTCCGCTGCCTTCAGGGTCTCAGTGACATCGGGATAGAGCGTTTTTTCATCGCCGATCACTTCCAGCTTCACCAGGTTCCAGCCGCCTGCTTCGCGCGCCAGACGCAGGGTGCGCACGGCTTCCTCAGCGCTATAGCACCCGGCAGTGTTGGGTAGAAAGGTGTATTTCTCCGGATCAACAGCATCGACCAGTGACTGACCTTTGGGCGAAGAGAGCTGCATACGGCGCAGCGCCACGGTGACGATTTCCGCGCCGCTGGCCTCAATGGCCCGGCGCGTCTCGTCCAGATCCTTGTATTTCCCGGTGCCTACCAGCAGGCGGGAATGGTACGTCTTACCGGCCAGCGTAAAGGTATCCATTTCAGCCACCGCCAATAAATTCTACGATTTCAATGGCATCGCCGGAGGTGAGCTGGGTCTGCCCATATTGCGATTTCGGCACGATCTGCCGGTTGCACTCCACCGCCACCTGACGCGTGTCAACGGCCAGTTCCTGAAGTAGCTGCTCGACCGTCACCTGATCGCCTACTTGCCGTGTTTCTCCGTTAATTGTCAGTTGCATATTGCTTTTGTTATCCTTTTCGTTACCTTTATGCTGTATAAAGGAGCGGTTATGAGCACACGCATTATTATTCTGAACGGCCCGAATCTCAACATGCTCGGCACACGCGAGCCGGAGATCTATGGCCACAAGACACTTGCCGATATTGAGGCAGAATGCCGCGCGCTCGCCAGCAGCCTAGATATAGAGATCGAAGCGAAGCAAAGCAACCATGAAGGCGAGTTGATCGACTGGATTCAACAGGCGCGGGATCATGCTTCCGGCATCATTATCAACGCCGGGGCGCTGACCCATACCTCCATCGGTATCCGCGATGCGCTGGCACTGTGCGGATTGCCGGTGATCGAGGTGCATATCTCCAATATCCACAAGCGTGAGAGTTTCCGGCAGATGTCGCTGATTGCCGGGGTCGCTTCCGGCAGTATTGTCGGGCTGGGTACAGACGGGTATCTACGCGCCATCGAATCGATGAAATCCTTACTGTCCTGATCCGCCATGTCGCCCAACTACTCCACTCCATTCCTGACCGCACACCGGGGAATGCACAGCAAGGCTGTCCCTGAGAATTCCTTGTCCGCGTTTCGGCTGGCATCGCGCGATTCACATATCGATGCCATTGAGCTGGATGTGCAGATCACCAAAGATGGTGAGCCGGTCGTCCTTCATGACGCCAGCCTCAAACGTACCACCACCGGCAAAGGTAAAATCCGCAATAAGACGCTGGAAGAGATCAGAAACGTGCGCCTGCTGAACGGACATGGCGAGGCCACGGACGAACCAGTGCCCACGCTGAGAGAAGCGCTCAATGCTATTTCCGCTAACAAGCACGTGTATATCGAGATCAAGCCGATGGACACGCTGGATAAAGCTGCACGAGAAGACGCGCTGGATCGCATTGTCGATGCGATAGAATCCCAGCGGCAGGGTCTTGTGCGCTGTCAGGTGATTTCCTTCGATCACGATGTGTTGCGGATGATGCGTCAGTTGCATCCGGCGGTGCGTATCGGCCTGTCGGTGGATCACGTTACCAAGCAGACGATCGATGACATTGCCAGCACCGCCTCCCAACTCGGCACTCGCGATGTCATCACCAACATCACCACCAAGCCCAGGCATTTAGAGGCGATGCAGAAGAAAGGCCTCTCTCTGCATCTCTATACCTGCAACAGTGTTGAGGACATACGCAAAGCGATGGATCTGGGCGCTGCCAGTATCATCAGCGATAAGCCACCGAAAGTAGAGCGTATGCTGGCCGGACGGGGACATGACGCTCCGTCTCGATAACGACTTGTTACTCCATGCCTATGCTAACGGGTTTTTCCCGATGGCGGAATCACGGGATGCCGAGGAGGTGTTCTGGTTTCAGCCGGAAGTGCGCGCTATTTTGCCGCTGGAGACGTTCCATGTGCCGCGCTCGCTGGCCAAATTCATGAAGCGCATGCCCTATCGCATCACCGTGGATTCCTGCTTCGATCAGGTGATCCGGCAATGTTCCACCATTC
>JAUIJX010000178.1 GCA_030430795.1 Alphaproteobacteria bacterium
AGTTCAGCCAACGTGCGAGCTTCGACGGCCGCTTCGTCGCCGAGCTGGCGGGCCAGCGCGTCGAGGTCGACGTCATCCATGGTGGCACCGGGATATCCCTGCGACAGCTGATCGGCAAGCTGTTCAAGCTCGCCGATATCGGCCAGCGCCACTTTGATCCCCGCCCGCGCATTCGGTGCACCGCAGACAATCTGGCGCTCGCCCGCCATCGTCAGCACTTTACATACCTGCAGACGGTCGGCATCCGGGTGTGGCTCGGCTTTCATGATCTCCGCCACCGTAAATGGTGTCAGCTCTGCCGCCATATCCTGCACGTCTTCCACTTCCAGCCCAATCGCCGTCAATGTCTCGACAATCGTGTCCAGCGACGCCTTGGTATCGAGGAATTCTTTCAGCCAACTCAGAGTAAATTTCATAAAACCTTAACACTCTTTAATAAATAGATTTGCTATACGCTGCATCAGTAACAACTTTCGCAAAAAACCACAAGAACAGAAAGATATAGACAATGGCACACCCATTACCACAAACAGGCATGGAAACCAATGCAGAGATTGAACGGATGGCACAGATACAAACCTTCATCCGGTTTGGCCGCACCGCTAAAGAGTTCATCATACCGGTTCCCAACAAATTATCTCTCGTCACCACACGCGAGCATGCACAGGAAGCTGTACGGAATATCAGCCGACGCTTTGGTAATGCTGACATGCTCGACTGGCCGGAAGATCAGGATCGTGGCTACGTCAATGTCACTCCGGTGATTGCCCGCCTCGGCGTTATCATCGGCCAGCTTTCTACAGTAGAGAATGTCCCGCTGAATCCAGGTGCCAAAGACTGGCGCGAGCGCGAGACCTACAATACCGGGCTGCGCAACCACGAAGCACTGGAAGCGCTCAAAGAACTACTGACCGATCCCCATCGCCTCACCCCTGAAAATCTGAAAGACGACATCGATAATATCGGCTCATTGAGCGATACCATGCGCGACCATCTCAAGCGAAACATCGATGACTTCATGGATTGCGTAGCGTTAACCCCGCTGCCAAGCTTCACCTGCGCGCCAACCATACCCGGCATGTATGCGCATGCCATGCAGGAATATATCGACACAGCGGAACAGTTACTGGCACCGGCGCTTGAGAAGGGACAATCCCGATAAAAAACGCTATCTAAAAGCCGTAATGCTTGAGCCAGCGCACGTCGGATTCGAAGAAAGTGCGCAGATCGGGGATATTGTATTTGAGCATGGCGAGGCGCTCGACGCCCATCCCGAAGGCAAAACCCTGCCATTCATCCGGGTCAAGCTTGCATTCGCGCAGCACGTTCGGATGCACCATCCCGCAGCCCATCACTTCCAGCCAGTCACCCCCGGCACCGATAGTGATCGACTCGCGTGAGCGTTTGCAGCCAATATCCACCTCGGCGGACGGCTCGGTAAACGGGAAAAAGCTTGGGCGGAAGCGAATCGGCAGATCCTCCATCCCGAAGAACGCGCGCAGGAATTCGCTGACGCAGCCTTTCAAATGCCCCATATGGATGCCCTTATCGATCACTAGCCCCTCCACCTGATGGAACATCGGCGTATGGGTCAGATCAGAATCGCAACGGAAGGTCGAACCCGGTGCAATAATGCGGATCGGCGGCTCTTCGGACTGCATGGTGCGCACCTGCACCGGCGAGGTATGCGTGCGCAGGACATATTGGGTATCCTCATCCCCGGCATCGTCGCCGGAGGACACATAAAACGTATCGTGCATCTGACGCGCCGGATGCGACGGTGGAATATTCAGCGCCGTAAAGTTATGGTAGTCGTCCTCCACCAGCGGCCCGGTGCGTACCCCGAAGCCCATCCCGGCAAAAATCCGTTCCATCTCTTCCATCACCTGCGTGATCGGGTGCAACGACCCCTTCACCTGCGGATAGGACGGCAGGCTGACATCGATCTTCTCTTCCGCCAGTTTCCCGGCCTCCTCCGCCGCCAGCAGCGCCTCCTTGCGCTCGGCAATCGCCTCTTCCAGCTGCACTTTCAGCATGTTCAGCTCTTTGCCGCGCGTCTTGCGCTCTTCCGGCGTCGCCTGCCCCAGCCCTTTGAGTGCCTGCGTCAGCTCCCCGTTTTTACCGAGCAGCGCCACCCGCACATCATCCAGCTCACGCAGATTGGAGGATTTGGTGATAATATCGATCTTCTCGGCGGCATTCATAATGTATTTCCTAGGATAATACTTGCTGTATACGCAGGATTTGGTTCGCTATCAAGAGAAGACTGACCACCCGGAACGCATGCCCGGCCACCCGCGTCGCCCCGTTATAGGCCGTGCGCCACACCATCACCGCCACCAGTAGCCCCACCATCGATAGCACCACCGCCGCAGCAGCAGTCGGCACCCACCACAGCCCCAGCGCGATGTCGATCAGTTTGTAGGGAACGAAACACACCAGCAACACATGCGCAATCAGCGCATCGCCGCGCAGCGCACTGGCAGGCAGTGCGCGCACGGGAATATGCTTGATGAAATGATAGGCGGAAGCCAGTCGCATCGTGACAGGCGTCGCTTATGCGGCTTTGCTCAGGCCTTCTTTCGCCTGTTTAACCAGCTCAGCGAACGCTTCCGGCTCACGAACGGCCAGATCAGCCATCACCTTGCGGTCCAGCTCGATACCGGCTTTGCTCAGCCCGCCGATGAACTGCGAATACGCCAGCCCATGCTCACGCGTTGCCGCATTGATCCGCTGAATCCACAGGCTACGGAAGTTGCGCTTCTTCGCTTTGCGGTCACGGTATGCATACTGCAGACCTTTCTCCACACGATTGAGCGCCAGACGGAAACAGCTCTTCGAGCGTCCGCGGTAGCCTTTGGCCATTTTGATTACTTTTTTGTGACGCTTATGGTTGGTCACCCCACGAGTTACACGTGCCATGATAGTATCTCCTCTACCTTATTTGCCGTATGGCAGGAATTGTTTGACGATTTTAGCATCCGCTTCGGACAGGGTGGTCGAGCCACGCTGATCGCGGATGAAGGTCTTGGTGCGTTTCACCATGCCGTGACTTTTCCCGGCCTGGTTACACTTGATCTT
>JAUIJX010000020.1 GCA_030430795.1 Alphaproteobacteria bacterium
TGCTGTGCATGGCTGGTCTGGCGAACGTTGCCGAGGCGCGTCCGGTATCGTATCCGGGCGGGTGGACGGTGATGGAAAAAACCGATGCCGACCTGCATTCCCTGCATGTGCATTATTCGCCGACCGCGTTTTATTCCATTGGGTATAAGGCGGAATACTGGCGCGACGAAGACTGGCAGTTGCATGCGGTGCAGGTCAACCAGTTGCTCAAGCGCTGGAACCAGAAACAATCGCAGGCCAATCTCTATCTGAAAGGCGGGGCAGGCGTGGCCTATTCCGACTATCAGGCGTTTGATGGAGAAACAGACCCGGCGGCGTTTATCGGGATTGCCTCCGACTGGGAAACGCGCCGCTGGTTTACCTCTTATGAAAACCGTCTGACCTATGCCGGGGATATTGCCAAAGGCTTCCGGCAGAAGGCACGGGTCGGCGTGGCTCCATATATCGGAGATTATGGCGATCTGCATACCTGGCTGATGCTGCAGGCAGAGCATGCGCCGGGAGCAGAGCACAGTATGACGGTAACGCCGCTGGTGCGGTTTTTCTATGACATTCAGATGGTGGAGCTGGGAATCAGCCATCGCGGCGATGTCTTGTTTAATTTTATTACGCGTTTTTGAGAAAGGAACGATCATGAGAAAATTTATTATTGCAATGGTAGTGTCGTTGGCGGCGTTTTCGGCGCAGGCGGCGGATGTGTGTCAGGAAAAAGTGGATGTGTCCGTCAATGGGCTGGTGTGCGATTTCTGCGCGCAGGCGATTGAGAAAGTGTTCGGCAAGCGCGACGAGGTGGCCGGTGTGAAGGTCGACCTCGATAGCGGGCATGTATGGCTGGATATGAAGCCGGGGCAGAGCATCGATGATAGCGAGCTGGAGCAGTTGATTCTGGATTCCGGCTATAATGTCGATGCGATCAAGCGGGATTGTTAGCTATGAGCGAGCGTTTAAAGCATGGGGCTATGCCGGCACTGAGCTTGTTTACCAGTGTCGGCACGCTGCTCTGTTGTGCGCTGCCGGCGTTGCTGGTGAGCATCGGGGCCGGGGCAGCGCTGGCCGGGCTGGTGTCGACGATTCCGCAGCTGGTGTGGCTTTCGCGCTATAAGCTATGGGTGTTCGCTATTGCGGGCGGATTGCTGCTGATCACCGGCATATGGCGCTATGTGAACCGCAATGCGCTGTGTCCGGCTGATCCGGAGCTTGGAAAAGCCTGTATGCGGCTTAGAAAGGTGAGTTCCTGGCTGTTTTACGGGGCGGTGGCGATCTACCTGACCGGAGTGTTTTTCGCGTTTGTGGCACCGGCTGTGTTTGCGTAATCGCAGGTTGTGTCGCTTTAAGGGTTCAATTTTGAAGCGAATTATGCTATATGTAGTGTATTGGCCAGAGTGCCATTGAGGTTCACGTAGAACATTTGGGGTGGAGGTCAGGTAGGACATGTCTTCTCCGGACGCACAACACAGTGTTAGCAATCGCATGTTTACGCAGGCGCCGGTCTATGCCGTTAAGCGCGACGCGATGCATACGGGCAGCCTGTCTGCCGTGAAGGAGACGGAGGAAAACGCCGCTCCCAAAAAGACCGAAATCCGCAAAGCCAATTCCCCGACCGCACAGACCCAGAAGGTATTGAACGATATTGCCGAATCCTCGCTGAGTAAGAGTCAGAAGGAGGCGATGATCTATCTGGCGGCGTATATCGATGAGAAAGAGGACGGGAATTTGTCCTATATGCGTGATCTGGAGACGCTGGTGCAGATGGTGGAAGCTGAGAATGGCGGGCAAGCCCGTCAGGCCACCTCAGCCGAGGAAGTGATGACGCATTACGAGAATGAGCGCGCGTTCATCTCCAAACATGCCGATATGGGGCTGAATTTCTCGTTTAGTTTCGATGGCTTCCAGAGCCAGTCCTATTCCCCGGACACCAATTCCGATCGTAATTATTTGCTGCTGGAATCCAAGGAACGTATGGAAGGCGTGATCGATGATGTCCTTGATTTTGCCGATCAGGTACTAGGCAAGGGCGGCATCAACATTTTCGCTTAAACGGAATGCATAATGGGCTGCAAATGCCGGATGTTCTGCGCTTCCAGCTTTCATGTACGTTTTAGTACATTGGAACTTCCGGTTCTCGAAATCCGACATTTTCGCCACATTCTTCATTCCTTAAAATAAATGGGCTGCAAATGCAGCGTGTCATAATCGCCTCTTGAAAAACTCTTCTCACTGCATACATTAGTGCCATCTTGACTCATGATCGCGTGAGGAGTGCTTATGGCGAATCTGGTAGAGGCCAGCCATCTGGTCAAAACATTCGGGTCATTCACGGCCGTGGATGACGTTTCTCTCTCTGTCAATAAAGGTGAAGTGCTAGGGTTTCTGGGGCCGAACGGTGCCGGAAAGACTACGACCATGCGCATGATTACCGGGTTTCTGGAGCCGAGCGCCGGGGATGTGCTGATTGACGGGGTGTCGGTGCATGACGATCCGATTGCCGCCAAGTCGCGCATTGGCTATTTGCCGGAGGGGGCGCCGCTCTATGCCGATATGACGCCGCGGCAGCTGTTGCAGTTTGCCGGGGAAGCGCGCGGTATGGGCTCTGACCAACTAAAGGCGCGGATGGAACATGCGATTGAGGCGCTGCAGATTGGCGGGGTGCTGGATCAATCTATCGATACGCTATCCAAAGGGTTTAAACGCCGGGTTGGGCTGGCGCAGGCGATTCTACACGATCCGGATATTCTGGTGCTGGACGAGCCGACTGACGGGCTGGACCCGTTGCAGAAGCATGAGGTGCGCAAGCTGATCAACAGCATGGCGAAAGACAAAGCGATCATTATCTCCACGCATATTCTGGAAGAGGTGGATGCGGTGTGCAGCCGTAGCGTGATTATTGCCGGGGGCAAGGTGGTGGCGGATGGCACGACCGAGGAATTGCTGAAAAAATCCGGCAAGAAGACATTGGATGATTGTTTCCGCAAAGTGGCGGGCAAGCAGAAGGAGGTGAGCTGATGCAAGGGTTGAAGGCAGTCTGCAAGCGTGAGCTGACCGGGTATTTTCAAACGCCGGTGGCCTATGTGTTTATCGCGATTTTCCTGCTGATAAGCGGGTTGTTTACCTTCTATATCAGTAATTTATTTGAGCGCGGCAAGGCCGATCTGGAGCCGTTTTTTACCTGGCATCCGTGGCTTTATCTGTTTCTGATGCCAGCGATCACTATGCGTTTATGGGCGGAGGAGCGGCGCTCCGGTACGCTGGAGATGCTGATGACACTGCCGATTCCACTGTGGCAGTTGGTTGTCGGCAAGTTTTTGGCAGTGTGGGCGTTTGCGGCCATTGCACTGGTCTGCACGTTTCCGATCTGGATCACGATCAATTATCTCGGCAACCCGGATAATGGGGTGATTGTGGCCGGATATCTGGGCAGCCTGCTGATGGCGGGCGGGTATCTGGCGATTGGCTCCTGTTTGTCAGCATTAACGCGCAATCAGGTGATCGCCTTCGTAATCAGCGTGACGGTGTGTTTTATCTTTACGCTGATGGGGTTCCCGCTGGTGGTC
The DNA here is from genome assembly GCA_030430795.1 of Alphaproteobacteria bacterium. Classification (GTDB taxonomy): domain Bacteria; phylum Pseudomonadota; class Alphaproteobacteria; order Rickettsiales; family UBA998; genus JAUIJX01. The sequence goes on from JAUIJX010000020.1 coordinate 3,552, forward strand.
AGTTTCTTTACCGGATGGCTGCCGCAGATGTTGCTGGATATGCTGGGGCAATTCAGTTTCCTGACCAATTATAACGAGATTGTGAAAGGGGTGCTGGAGCTGCGCAGCGTGGTGTATTTCGCTTCGCTGATCGTGTTCTGGCTGTTCGTGAATATCCTCGTGCTTGAGCAAAAGAAAGGGTAGGCGTATGGCTCGCAAGACTTCTCATACGGCGTTATCACTCGGCACATTGGCGATTGCCGTGGTGCTGTTCGCCGCATTTAACATTTTCAGTAACCGTCTGCTGAGCGGCTCGCAGATCGACCTGACCGATAGCGGGATTTATACCTTGTCGGACGGGACGAAAAACATCATGGGCAAACTGGAAGAGCCGATCACACTGCGACTATTTTATTCCGAAGAGCAGGCAACCGGCTATCCGGTGATACAGAGCTATGCGTCGCGTATTCGCGGGTTGCTGAAGCAGTATGAAAGCATGGCAGACGGGATGATTACGCTGGAGTTTATCAATCCGAAGCCGTTTACGGAAGAAGAGGATCTGGCTGTGGCGCTCGGCGTGGCGGCAGCACCGATCGATGCGTTAGGAAACAAGCTCTATTTCGGACTGAGTGCGGAGAACAGCACGGCGGAGCGTGTGGCGTTACCGTTCCTCGATCCGGATAAGTCAGCATTCGTAGAATATGACATCACACGGATGATTTACGATCTGGCACAACGCGAGAAGCAGAAAATCGGAGTTATGTCATGGATGCCGATGCAGGGTGGCGGCGTCAGCATGATGGATATCCAGCCGCCGTGGGTGATTCTGGATGAGATGAAACGCAATTTCGAAGTAGAAAAACTGGGTCAGGATGTGGCCGAGATTCCCGCCGACATTGATGTGCTGATGGTGGTGCATCCACCGGTGAAAGGCGTGAGCGAAGATACGCAGTATGCTATCGATCAGTTCGTGCTGAAAGGTGGGCGTGCACTGGTGTTTGCCGATCCATATACCAAAGTGGATGGGACGGAGCATACAGAATCGAATTTGACAAAACTGTTCCATGCGTGGGGCGTGGATATGCCGGAGCGTGATGTGGTGGCCGATCCATCGATTGCTATCCGTATGCGTGATGAACAGCGCGGTTCCGCATTGGGGCTGGTCAGCAATCCGGTATGGCTGAATCTGCAGCGCGGGAATTTCAATAGTTCTGAGTTGGTGACCTCGGAAATGGAAGTGATGCGCTTTATTGCGTCCGGACATTTTGTGCCGTGGCGACCGGAAGGTGAAGGTGTAGCAGCGGCGAGCACCGAGATGGTGCCACTGGTGTTGTCGGGGATGGGGAGTCTGACCATTCCGAATTTCAAGCTGATGTTCGACGAAGACCCGACGCAATTGCTGAGTGAGGCTACGCCGCAGAATAAGATGTTGGTGCTGGCAGCACGCGTGCACGGCGAGGCAGTGAGTGCCTTCCCGGAGCGTGCTTCGGTAGAAGGGCATGTGGCCAGTTCCGCATCACCGATCAATGTGGTAGTGGTGGGTGACGCTGATATGCTGCGTGACGGGTTCTGGGTGAATCGCCAGACCTTCTTCGGGAAGCAAATGCTGGTGCCGACGGCGAATAACGGATCGTTCGTGCTGAACGTGCTGGATGTACTGGGTGGGTCGGGTGATTTGATCGGCCTGCGCAGCCGGATTGTGCCGGAGCGTCCGTTTGATAAAGTCGAAGCCATTCAGCGTGATGCCGAGGTGAAATTCCGTGAGCGTGAAATGCAGCTCAAGATGCAGTTACACGATCTGGAAGAGAAGCTGAACACATTGCAACCGGCGCAGAATGAACAGACCGGTGAGCTGTTGTTCACGCCGGAACATCAGGCGGAGTTCGACCGCTACAAAGATGTGTTGCTGGATACGCGCAAAGAACTGCGTGACGTGCAGCGCTCCCTGCGTGAAGATATCGACCGCATGGGTAGTTGGGTAAAGTTTATCAATATCGGGCTGGTGCCGTTGTTCGTGTTGCTGCTGGCGTGGCTGGTGCCACCGCGACTGGGGATGAAACGGAGATAGGCTATGAAAAAACGACTGACTGTTCTGGTGGTGCTGGCGATTTCCTTTATCGCCGGGGTGTGGCTGAGCGAACTGGATTTTTCGAAAGAGGATAAAAAAGTCGGATCGTTATTATTGCCGAAACTCTCCAAACAGGTCAACGTACTGGATGCACTGGAAGTGACCGGGCAAGACGGTGCGGTGCATGTGGTGCGCGGTGAGGATGATGTGTGGCGGGTCGTAGAGCTGCATGATTACCCGGCGAGTCTGGAGAAAATCCGCCGTTATATTTACCTGCTGTCTGAGAGTAAAATACAGGCAGTGAAAACCTCTGATCCGCTGCGTTATCAGGGATTAGGGCTGGCAGACGGCAAAGCGCCGGTGTTGTCGCTGAAAGAAGGTGACAGCAATGTGGTGTCGTTGCGTCTGGGGAATTTCGATGAGACATTCAAAGGTACGTATGTGCTGGTGGATGACGACCCGCAAGTGGTGTTGACCAGCGAAGATATCACAACGCGTGCGACGCCAATTGTGTGGGTGAACGACGTTATGATGGATCTGTCACGTGCACGCGTTCAGAAAGTTGAGCTTGTGCATGCTTCCGGTGATTCCGTGGTTTTGTCGCGCGGGAGTATCGGTGCTGACATTGCGCTGAAAGATGTGCCTGCGGGCAAACAAGCCAAGAATGTTTATGAGCTTGAATCGATTGCGTCGTCACTGGAGAATCTGCGCTTTACGGATGTCACGAAAGCCAGCGAAGTGCAAGGCAGCGGAGCGCTGTTGATTACATTCTCTACGTTTGACGGGATGGAAGTGTATCTGGATGTGACGCAGGAGAATGATTCCGATCATCAGTGGGTGAAGGCGTATGCGACTTATAATCCGGCGTTGCTGGCGGCTGTGGATCAGGACGACCAAGAGGCTGTGAAAGCTGCCGATGCGAAGCGTACGGAAGTGCAGGCGGAAGTGAAGGCGCTCAATGCCACGCTTTCCGGCTGGCTGTTTAAACTGGATGCCGCGCATTACCGCCAGTTGTCCAAAACCAAAAGCGACCTTCTCAGTGATATAGAGAAGGCCGCTCCTGAATCCAGCGATCAGTAAGTGGCTTTATGCGCCAGACTTAACCAGTGACAGCAGTTCACTGGAAAGTGCCTGCGTTTGTGCCAGCACTGCGATGGCACTTTGTGCCTGTACGGTGGAGAAAGCCAGCTCGGTAGCCTCGAAGGCCACGTCGGTATCCGCCAGTGCGGAATAAGCTTCTTCCTTGCTGATGATTTCGCCGTTGAGGGCATCTGCCGCGTAGAGTGCACGTTGTTGCAGGGCGCCGACATTGGCCAGTTCCAGTGAGACAGCGTCGATGGCTGTGTCCAGCACATCTTCTGCATCCGCGGCATCCAACTGCGTCAGGACGTTGATGCTGGCGCCATCGAACAGTGAATCGGTGGTGTTGGAACCGATGGTTACGCTCAATGAACTGGTAGATGATGCGCTCACCTGAAAATTCAGTGCACCGGAACCGCTGCCCAGACCGAATGAACTTTCCAGATCAGACTCAAACGCTGCGGCGCCGACATCGGTGGATAGATCAACGGCTGTTGCGCCGTTGCGATAGGTCAGAGTGTCGCCTGTGGTTGCACTGGTGAATTCAATAGTTTCACGTGCGCCGATCGTGTCGCCCAGCAGTGATTGTGTGCGGAAAGTTTCACCGTTGATTTCGATTTCGACCACGGCGTCTTGTCCTGCGCCCGGTGCGGCGTAGGCGTCGATGCGAGTGACGTCAAGCGATGAAAAGTCAGTGCGCTCGAGTTCAATGGATGAACCGGCCGCCGTGCCGACACCGATGTAGCTCTCTGCCAGACGTTCCTGAGAGAATTCCAGGCCACCGAAAGCAGCGTCCAGACGTGCGGCAAAGGTATCCGCGCCGTTCTGATCCGCCACTGCCAGTCCGCCGGACGCGATTTCGACATCGAAATAGCCGCCGCCAGAGGTGGTGGATTTGAAGCGTACGAACGTATCCGCGCCCGGCGTGGTGTTGGTAATGTCCGCCTCGTAAGTGAAGTCACCGACCGTAATGCTGGCGGTGATGTCGTTGGCATTGTTATACGTGGCGCTGAAGCCGCTGACATTGCCAATGAAGTCTTTATTGGTGACGCCGTCAACATTGACGCCGGTGTTGGTGCCGCCCGTCAGGAAGTTGCCGTTATCGGCATATTGTGTCAGGTTTTCCTGCACTTCAAACGCATTACCGAAGAAATCGGAGCCGTTACCACTCAGCTTGTTGCGGATAATCAGATCCTGACCTTCGCGGATGAATTCCATCTGGTCGAGGGTGATATTCTCCGTGCCAACGTAATTTTCGATTGCCTCAATCAGGTTCTGCAGGCTTTCCTCCGGTGTGGCACCAATTTGTACATCGGTGGTTGCCGCCGTCGGTACGGTGCGGAAACGAAAATCGATATCCCCGGTGTTTTGGCCGGTTTCAAGCGAGATAGTCTGGTTGTTGGTCGGATTGCCGGTGGTGAAGTTCGAGAAACGGTTCTCTCCCTGCGTCTGGCTGACCGTGGTAACCAATGCGTCACCGCTGACACCGGAAACATTCACAGAGCCCAGGGTCAGGCCAGCGTCGCTACCGTTCTGGAACGCGAACACATTTGCCTGATTGGTGCTGGCGCCGTTGGTGGTGAATGCCGCCGAGGACGAGCCCTGATCAACAAAGTTCTTCTGGCCGAGCGTGCCGCCTGCGCGCTCCGTCAGGGTCAGGGTGGTGCCGACGACTGACGCTCTGATGTTGTTGATGCTCAGGTCGCTGGAAGTGTTGATGGCCGATGCCACGTTCAACAGAGAGGCATTGATGCTGCCACCCGCTGCGAAGTCTATGCCTTCGGTCAGGGCTGTGCCGTTGATTTCAATGGTCTGGCCGCCGCCGATATTAACGCCGAAGCTCAGTTCTGCGCTGGCAGCCGTGCCTGCAGTTTCATAGGTGTCGATGCGGTTTTCTTCCGAAATCGATCCATCCAGCAGGTTGATGCTGTTAAATGACGTGCTGTTAGCGATGCTATCGACTTCCGCCAGCAGTCCCTGAAATTGCAATTCCAGTGATGCGCGGTCTGCCGCAGTCAGTGAACCGGAATTTGCCTGTGTTGCCACACCTTTCGCCTCCGTCAGAATGTCACTGATGGTGGTCAGGCCGGTATATGCCGTTTGCAGCAGGCTATCCGCCTGTGTCGTGTTTTGCAATGCCTGGCGCAAGGTGGTGATGTTCGTTTGTAATTTAATGGATTGGGTGAGTGCCCCCACATCGTCCGCCGGACGAATAATGCGATTACCCGTCGCGAGTCGCGCGGTGGATAATGAAATTTGTTGGGTGGCTTGACTTAATCCGAATATACTTGCTGCTGCACTAGCAGCAATATCGCTGATTGCATTTACCATTACTTATGCTCCTCCGAGACATAGGCCTTTCTACGTGTCAGGTCCGTATTGTCAGTTTACCTAACGCGATCCACCTACATGACGAAGTCGCTTTGCTTACTTATTTTTGCTATTTGCAGCCTCCATTTAACCATAGAAATATTTAACATTTCTTAAGTAAAAACTTCGATTTAGTTAAAATTGGTAACAATTTTGTTTCGTTATGGCGCAGGTTTTTGTGCTAATTGCTACCATTGGCATCGTCGTATTTTCGTCACTGTATTGATTTAATTTCTCGATTTAACCTATTGATTATTGACTGTGCTTGATTTTTTCTATAAATTAGACTAAATCAAAAGGCGGTTGAATCAACAAAAGGAAAGATCATGACCGTGAAGTTAGGAAAGAACGACGAGAAAGTTTTGCATATGGTATCCGTTCTGCTGAAAAAAGACTGTTATGGTGTTCGCATTAAAGAGGAAATCGAAGCGCGGTTTGGTGAACAGATTTCCAGAGCGGGAGTTTATAATTCTCTCATCAAGCTGGATAAGTGCGGATACATCACCGGTGAGGCCGGAGAGCCGCTGGCAGAACGTGGCGGGCGATCACGGATGTATTTCAGGATAACCGGCGAAGGCTCGGCCGTGCTGAGCGATATCAGTGAAAAAGCTATGAAAAGGGCGCAAATGTGGGGGGCTGGTCAACCCATTGCAGATATAAGGAGAGACATAGGAGTATGGAACAGCTGCTAGAAAAATGCCGCAGCCAACAGGCGTGCGAGAATGAATTTGTACAAGCCTTAATGAGTGGCTCTGTTGACGCCACCGCTATACTTCTAATTTTGTTATTCCTCTTTTTATTTTCCGTGTTCGCGTATCGGCAGGCCTATCTGATGACGCGATGGCTGATGATTGCGCTGGTGGGCATATATCGTTCCATTTATGTCGGTGCCCAGGCAATTAAGGCCCGGTTTGACGGATTTCTGGCCAGTGAGCGTCATGTTGATGCCACCAGTAATATCAACGGTATGTTGTGTAAAATTCTTGAAGCCGTGCTGGTGGAAAGTGGCAAAAGCCTCGAAGAAGCCAAACAGTGGGTCTATGACATTACCTACAGCCAGCAGGAGCTTGATACGATTCGTCTGCGTTGCCGTGGGCAAGGGATGGGTATGTGGCGATGCTGGTGGTATGCCGAAGGCCGCAATATGCGCGACCTGCTGGTGATTTCTGTGGGTACGCTGTTTGTCTACCGGCAGGAACTGGCGCTGGTGGTGATCCGCAGTCTGGCCAGCAAACGTAAAAAATAATCTTCTTTTTTACTTATTGGGCGGTGTTTTCTTTCGGGAGGGCGCCGCTTAATTCTGTGTGGAAATGGATATGCGCCTCAATTTTATGGCCACTGATTTTTTTCCTGATTTTATCCTGTACGTCCGGCGTATTGCAGACGATGTGGATTTGCCGCTCCTCACGTGCCAACGAGCTGAGCATGGATTTGATGGCGACCAGTCCGGTCATGTCGATGAAGGGAACATCCCGGATATCGAGGATGAAGTGACGGATATAGTCATGCGTGAACTGGTAATGGTCGAAGGCTTTTTCAATGGTGCCAAAGAAGAGCGGGCCACTGATGCGGTAGAGCATGGTGCCCTCCGGCAGGTTGCGGGCTTCCGGGGAAGCGCTGCCGCCCGTACTGCCTTCCACCTCGATGCGCGTAAGATCGGTGATGCGGTTGATCAGCAGGAAGGCGGCGCAGATCATGCCGACGCCAACACCGGCGACCATGTCGATGAACACGGTGAGGGTGAAGCACACCAGCAGGACGATGACATCGCTTTTCGGGGCAATGGTGAGGGTGCGGATGAACTGTTTGTAATGCGACATGCGGTAGGCGGTGTAGATAAGCAGCGCGGAAAGCGACGCCATCGGCACGTAGTTGATGTACGGAGCCAGCATCAACACGTAAATGAGGATAAAACACGCATGAATGGAGGCCGCCAGCGGGGTTCTGGCGCCGTTATTGATCGAGGCGGCGGTGCGGGCAATGGCACCAGTAGCCGGGATGCCTGCCACCAGTGCAGAGGCGATGTTGCCGATACCTATGGCGTTCAGTTCGGCATTGGGGTCGTGTTTGGTGCCGCTCATGCTGTCGGCAACGGTGGCGGAGAGCAGGGATTCCAGCGCTGCCAGTATGGCAATAGCGAAGGCCGGGAACAGCAGGCTGCGCAATTCATCCAGTGATGGGAAGCTATACAGATGACCTTCCGAGAATGTCGGCAGGGTGATGGCCGGTGCATCCGGGGGGATACCTGCCATAACCTGTCCATTTTCTGCGGAGTAGCTGAAAGTGCTGCCAATGGTGGCGACATCGTAACCCAGATGGGTGAATAGCAGCGCCAGCAATGTGCCCACTGTCATGGCAGTGATGGCGCCGGGGATAAAGCGAATGATCTGGTTGCCGGTGAGTAGCAGAATGAGTGTGACCAGCCCTACTGCAAGGGTTGCCGGGCGTAGTGATGGTATATGGGTGGCGATCAGCGAGAGTTTTTCGATGAATTCGCCGTTGAGGTGGGTGATGCCAAGCCCCATGAAGTCATTGAGGGAGAGGGTGGCCAATACGACGGCGATGCCCGCAGTGAAGCCGGTGGTGACGGGATAGGGGACGTAGTTGATGAGCCGTCCCAGCCGGGCGAAGCCTAAGCCGATCAGAATGACGCCGGCGAACATGCCTGACCAGATGATGCCGCGCAGCCCGTGTTCGCTGACAATGGGGGCGAGAATAACAACGAATGCGGCGGTTGGGCCGCTGACCTGCCAGATGGAGCCACCCAGCAGCGGAACGATGATCCCGGCGGCGATGGCGGTATACAAGCCATGTTGCGGCGGCAGGCCGACCGCGATGGAGAGCGCCATTGAGAGCGGCAGCGCTACCAGTGATACCACGAAGGCGGCCACGAGGTCCTGCCGGAAGGTGGCGAGTGTGTATCCTCGCAAGGATTGGCGGATGGCGGTGGCTAGCGGAAATGGCTCGTGTGTGCTCATAGGTGGCGGATTTTCCTGCGATATGGGTTGGTTTCCACCAGAATACACAATCTGTGCGATAAAAATCGAGAAGAATTACGTGTGGTGCTGAGAGTGGTGCCCAGGGGCGGATTCGAACCGGCAAAGCACATCGCGCATTCGCGCGAGCGTGTTTGCTTTTTTATTGATTTAGGTGGTTCGCTTCAACTGTGGGTGAGGTGGGCGTATTGCCTTCGCCGTGATGCTGAGAGTGGTGCCCAGGGGCGGATTCGAACCACCGACACACGGATTTTCAGTCCGTTGCTCTACCAACTGAGCTACCTGGGCCTAGTGCTTCCTTACTTTATCGGGTGATTTTGGTGTCGCTGCACGTCCTCGCTGCTCATGTACATAAAGTACATTCCGCTGCTGTGGGCGCTTGCTCCTAAAAATCCCCTCACTAAAGTAAGGAATCAGCTTTTTTCGCTATATGGTTAGCGAAAGAAGCCATGCTTATAATGGATTGGATTTGGTGTGTAAAGCACCAGTTTCAGTGCTGGTCGAAATCATCCGATTCTTCGAGCGCGTGTGGATCGACCGGCTCACCGGGGACGGCGTAGCGCCCCGAGAACCAGCGGCCAAGGTCCGCCTGCTGGCAGCGCTCCGAGCAAAACGGCTTGAATTCCTTGTGTGATGGTTTGTCACAGGTGGGGCAGGTATTGGCGGATGTTGTCATAAATATTTAACGAAGCGTTAATTGAGTGGTTGCGTTGTTTAGGCTAAACCATTGGCACATTAAATACAATAATGAGGGATGTGTGATGAGTGATAAAGAAAAATTACCCGATAATTTTGGTCGCAGGGTTGCCTACCACAGGATGCAGCGGGATATGACTGAGGGGCAGGTTGCCGATGCTATGAACGAACTGATTGAAAAGGGCGCGTATGATGCGAGTGAAGTGCAAAAATGGGAACGGCAAGATGATCTGCCAGATGTGCATGCTTATAGATTGCTGCAAACTATCTTGATTAGAGATAATAAAGCGATTCCTGACGATGATAAAGAGGCAGCGCTGGATGATTTTGCGTTTTTGTTTTCGAAGGCTCATGAGGATCTTGATCAAGGAAAAGATGTTCGGAAATGGCAGTATAATTTCGGCAGAATGCTTGGTGAGCTCCGCGTCATGGCTGAGATGAACGAATCCGAACTGGCTGATGCGCTCAATGAGCAGATTTCCAAGGAGCAATATTCTGGGCATTCGATCCACAGAATTGAGCACAATGAGGAAGAGTTTCCAGTGAGGCATGTCTTCCCGCTAGGTCGAGCGTTGGAGCTTGAACCGCAGCAGGCGCATGATTTGTTTTATCAGCATGTAAAAACAAGAGATATGTATGTGGGTGTGATACTTGAAAGGAATCTTGAGTTTTTGCGCCGTGAAGTGAAAAGTTTTTTCGATAAATTCGAGCCGTGGATGAATGAGCTTGGTGCAGCATCGGAAAGCGATACGAGCAAACCTTCTGCTGAAGATTTTTGGTTTACTGTCAATGATGATTTTACGCGAGAGGGGATGGAGGGGTTGTATCTGCAAGATGCTGATAAATTTGTTAAATTTGGCGATAAGTTGGGTATCTATATTAAAAATATTAAGGATGACGCTACAAGACAAAAAGCGAGGGATGAATGGATCGTCGCAAAGAAGGTGCGCCCGGCAGAGGCTAAAGCCTCTTTATTGCTGGCTGTAGCGGTCGGCGGAAGGGCGTTTATCGGCATTTGACGGAATCGCTGTCGCGCAATAGCCGCATTGTTTGCCGAGGATATAGTCCGGGTGGTTGCGGTCTTTGGTGTAGAGCGGGTGACCGCAGCCGGGGCATGCACCGGTTTCTTCATCCACTTCCAATCCGTGACGCACGGCGATACGGTCGTCGAAGACGTAGCAGGAGCCTTCCCACATGCTGTCTTTTTCCGGGATGTGTTCCAGATAAGCCAGAATGCCGCCTTCCAGATGGTAGACTTCCTCGAAGCCTTTTTCCTTGAGATAAGACGTGTATTTTTCGCAACGGATGCCGCCGGTGCAGTAGGTGGCGATTTTCTTGTGTCTGGCCGGGTCGAGCCGCTCTTCCGTATATTCCGTGATCTGGCGGAATTTGCGGGTGTGCGGATCCTCGGCGCCGTGGAAATGGCCGATATAATATTCGTAATCGTTGCGGGCGTCGACGAGGATGACGTCCGGGTCACTGATCAGCGCGTTCCAGTCCTCCGGTTTGACATAGGTGCCGACCTGCTTGTTCGGGTCGACAGGAACACCGAGCGAGATGAGTTCGTTCTTCAGTTTTACTTTGATGCGAGCGAAGGGTTTGTCCTCCGTGTAGCTGTATTTGACGTCAAGTTCGGCAAAGCCGGGGTATTTGCAGAGATAGGCGATCAATTCATCGGTGGCTTCCTCGCTACCGGCGATGGTGCCGTTGATGCCTTCCGACGACAGCAGGATGGTGCCGCAAATGTCGCGCGCCGCCATAAACCGCTTCAGAGAATTCTGGCGATTTTTGTAATCCGGCAGGGGAAAGAATTTATAAAATGCAGCGATTTTCCACGTCATGTCGCTCTCCTATGGCGGCTACTTACTATAAAACGTAGGGAAATGCAATGTTAGAGGGTGTTAGCGCAAGATGTTGGCTTCGCGGCGCTCTACGCTTGGGTGATAGTCAAAAAATCTTATCATCGCTTTTTTATAGCCCGGAATGTCTGAGTGTTCGATAATGTGCTGCACGCGCTCATCCATTTTTTTGAGTGTGTCAGCAAATGCCTGCTTATCTTCAACAAAGCGCGCGCCGCAGCTATCGGCCAGAAATTCTTCGCTCATCATGCCGTATTTGGTGATTTGTGTACCAATTGCCATTCCAGCTAAGGCGGCAGCGACATATTTTCCAGCCCTCAGGAGGCCGTGCGACAGTTTTTTGTTATCATCAGAAGCGGTTGAGGTGTTGATTTCCGCCGCAAGTTCCTGATTGGCGTGCTCAATATCTCCCATGCCGGGTTTGTCTTTGCCGTTTTGGGTGGCGTGTTTATGGGAGCGTTCATACAGGTATAGTCCGGTCATGAGCACCGCTGGTGTGACTAACCCCGGGGCCTTTTGGTATGTCTTGAGTCTTGTCACTTTCGTCAGGTGATCCATTTCGTGTGCCAGTATCCCTTTGAAGCCTTCGCTCAATTCTCCCTCAAAGTTGGGGTTGCCGTCTTTGATATGTCCGACTATGTCCAGCAATTCTTCTGTAAAAAATACTTTTTTGCCATCTGCGGTAGCCATCGCATTGGGGCCGTGGACAACCTCGATGTCAGGGGTGGGTGACTCTGGTTTTGGAATCATATGAAACTCTATTCCTGATAGTCCCAGTTCAGCAGAAACGTGATCAATAAATTCATATAATTTAGGGTGTTCTTCTCGTGTGAGCTGTCTTACAGGTGAGAAAAAACCTTTAAGCGGTGGTTCGGGCTGGTATCTTGCTGTCATGTATTGATTATGCCTAATCTAACATCTTGGGTAAAATGACGTTTTCATGACATTATCTGTCAGTTGGCCAGCAACAGGACACCCTCTATTTCATCGATTTTCATCTCTCCCGAATTCTTGTCCTTGCGGAAGGTGGCTCTACGGCAGATAAAGCGCGCTTTGGGGCTGTCCGCCGCGCTGTCCAGTATCATGGTGTCGTATTGTTCTGATGGGAGGTTGTGCCAGGTGCCGCGTTTGAAGGATTCGATGTGCTGGTAGAGTGGTGCTACCTCTATTTTTGCGGCTATTGTTTTATTTATATATTTAAATATAAGCATGTTATCTTTTATTTCGTATATATAAGATTTAGTTTCACTTCTATTATTCTGTTTATTATTGTATTTTCCTATCTGAATCATGGTGCTGAAGCCTGCTATGGCTTGTGGCTGCTCCATGATGTGAGGTGCGCTGATACTCAGTTGGGTGCGGCTCTCAGGCGCGTTTTCTGAATCGATATTGATATATTCCAGTATAATGTCTACGGTTTCGTATGTTGGTTTATGTGCTTTGATACTGACTGCCAACTCTGGATTTGCTGTAAACCAGTCGGCGATATGGTGCAAGTGCTGAGACTTGCGCAGGTATCTCACGATATTAGCGATTTGCTGCGTGGCTTCTGTCGGGACGTCCTCTGCGTTGGTGGCCGGAGTGATTTTACCGTCTTTTAGCAGATTATTCTCGCTCAGCACGGTTTCCAGCCGGGAAACCTGACTTTGCGCAGCGATGGTGCGTGCGCTGAACGGACCGATGGCTGCTATCGCAATCAGGACACAGGCGGCGGTAATCACGTATCTGGTTTTCCAGTATGCAGAAAAACCAATGCGCCAGATGCAGCATATGGCGAACCATGCGGCAATGGCGATGAGGGTGTAGCGCGGTTCGGTGATGCCGTAATCGCTGACGCGTAGCCAGATGGCGTAGACCAGCATCAGAGTCGGGATGACCAGCAACGGGAAGAACCAACGGTAGAACCAGCGCGTGACGGTGTGTTGTTCTTCTCTGGCGAAAGGCAGCGCGGCGATATGCGTGATGATGCCGAGGGTGCCGAAAACGGAAATGAGCCAGCCCAAGTGACCATTTGGAATATCCTGAATGATCAGCAGCTTGATGAAATACGCATAGAGAATGATGAGGTAGACACAGATCAGTGGAATCTGGATGAAGCGATTGATAAAGCTTATGCTTTTGGGAATGGCCGGAATGCTGTCGAAATGAAATCGTTTGGAGAGGTCTGACAGGAAATAGAAACCGCCATAACACAGCATGCCGATGATC
>JAUIJX010000179.1 GCA_030430795.1 Alphaproteobacteria bacterium
CCGCCGGTAGCGTTGATGGCGCGGCGGATCAAATCGGCCATGTCGCGCTTATGGATGCTTTGATCCATCCAGCGTGCCAGCAGTCCGTCCCGGAGCACATTGCGTGCGGCGTCCCATTTGCCGAAGAAGCTATGTGCCAACGCACGGGAACTGAAAAATTCTTCATTGTCGAATTCATACGGACGTGAGGCATCACGTGGAGGAGTTGGGCGCAACAGGTTGAACCGCTTGCCGCCCAGCCACAGATTCAGCTGTGTGGAATTCCAGCGCTCCTCATAGGAATCGCTGAGAGTGCCGATCAGGAAATCGAGAAACCCTTCGGAGAATTTCGCGCCGGGCGTCATGATATTATACGTGCCCTGCGACAGTATCAGCCCGGTATAGGTCGCTTTATCCAGTTCGCGAAATTTGCCGAGATCGTGCATCAGTTCAATCGCCAGCACGCCGAGATCGAACGAGTCTACTTTTGTGGTGCCGCCGCCGGTGCCTTGCGGGGAAGTCAGCAGGCGCTCCAGCGGCTCATACAGAAAGTCGTTGGAAAACCCGCCCGGCTGGCTGATGCAGTCGCCGACCACTGTTTTCTCGCCGACAAACACATTATACGGGTTCAGGCGGCAATGGTTGATGCCCATTTCTTCGAACGAGGTAATCACTGCGGTGACCGGTTTCATCACGGTTTCCACGAACGCCCCTTCGGTGAACTTCGCGCCTTCCTGCATCAGTTGCGCCAGCGATTTGCCTTTGGGTTGCTCGTAGATAATCACGTAGCGATTTTCTTCCAGTGCGGAGACTTTGGTGATCCCGTGGTCGATCACGCGGATGATATGGTTATGCTCGTAGCCTTCCAGCGCCTTCAGGTTACGATAGCGATAGGGGCGGGATGGATCGCACACTGCAGCATAAAGATTCGCGTTCTCGCCTTTCTCATCGGTGACGGCATAGGCCTTCACCGTACCAAACATCAGGTGGTTCAGCGGCTGGTCGCAGTGAATCACATAGCGGTCCTTCAGCCGGTCTTCCGGCAGATTGGTGATGTCGCGGACGGGGGTGTATCCCTCCAGGCGGTTGAGGATCTCGCGCTTGGTCTTCTCAATGTCACGTTGACGGGCCTCAGCACCGGAAACGGGCAGGAATGTTTCCTCTGCCGCTGTTTCGACTGTCGCCGGTGTCTCTGCAGGCATGTGTGCCGCAGGTTGGTTCATACTGCCCCCATCTCGCGTAATACTATGCAAGTAATCGGATGTAATATGAACACAAACCGAGCCTATAGTCTATGATTACCTGAGTAACCGGCGCCCTGCGCTACAGCTTTTATCACATTGTGATGTCATGTGCAGGTGATGAGCTAACAAACAACAAGAAGCACGAACAGTATGTTCGTGCCAGCCTTGAGCTCTGCCTATTGCGCAGGGACAGTAGTCCCGAGCAGGGGCATAAAAACCACTAATCGCTGAAGGGGTCGCGCACCAGAATAGTATCTTCCCGTTTCGGGCTGGTGGAGAGTAGGGTGACCGGGCACTCGATCAACTCTTCAATCCGGCGGATATACTTGATCGCCTGTGCCGGTAACTCTGCCCAGCTGCGTGCTCCGTGCGTGGTTTCCTGCCAGCCTTCGATGCTCTCATAGACTGGTGTCACTGCCGACTGGATATGATGCCCGGCGGGCAGATAGTCATAGTCTTTACCGTCATATTGATACCCGGTGCAGATTTGCAGGGTCTCAATGCCATCCAGAATATCCAGCTTGGTCAGTGCAATCCCCTGAATCCCGGCGGTCTTCACCGCCTGACGCACCAGCACGGCGTCGAACCAGCCGCAGCGGCGCGGGCGCCCGGTCACGGTGCCGAACTCATGGCCGCGCTCGCCGATCATCCGGCCAATTTCGTTATCCTGCTCGGTCGGGAACGGCCCGCTGCCCACCCGCGTGGTGTAAGCCTTGGTGATGCCGAGCACATAGCCGAGGCTCCACGGCGCTGAGCCACTACCGCTGGCGGCCGCACCGGCCAGTGTGTTGGAGGAGGTGACGTAAGGATATGTCCCGTAATCCACATCCAGCATAATCCCCTGCGCCCCTTCATAGAGGATACGCTTGCCGTCGCTGCGCAGGCTGTCCAGCTCCCGCCACACCGGGATCGCATACGGCAGAATCTTATCGGCCACATCCAGCAGCCCGCGGCAAATATCTTCCGGGGAGAACGGGTCCATCCCGGCGGCTTTGAGCAACACGTTATGGTGGTTACACAGCGCTTCCACCTTTTCGCGCAGCAAGTCCGGTTCGGCGAGGTCGCATACCCGCACTGCGCGCCGGGCGACCTTATCCTCATAGGCCGGGCCGATACCGCGATTGGTCGTCCCGATCTTGGATGTCCCGCGCAACGCCTCGGACACCGTATCCATTTCCTTGTGAATCGGCAGAATCAGTACCGCATTCTCGGCAATTTTCAGGGTGTTCGGATTGATCTCCACACCGAGCGCCGTCACCGTCTCAATCTCTTTCAGCAGCGCATTCGGGTCGATCACCACTCCGTTGCCGATGATGCTGATCTTGCCCGGTCGGACGATCCCGGAAGGCAGCAGGCTCAGCTTATAGGTCACCCCGTCCACCACCAGCGTGTGCCCGGCATTGTGACCGCCCTGAAACCGCACCACCACATCGGCGCGTTCGGACAGCCAATCAACAATCTTGCCTTTGCCTTCGTCGCCCCATTGAGAGCCGATAACCACTACATTCGTCATCGTGTTTGTCCTTGCGCCTGATTCAATGTTCCATTCTCATAAACATGGCTGCAGCCCAGTTGCTTCGCCATATCGCTCAATGCACCGTCAGCCAGTGCCTGCAGCGTTACCATGCCTTGCTCACGTAATGCAAGTGTCTCGGCCAGACTACTGCCGCGCGCCACCAGCACCCGCTCCGGCGCCTGCATCTGCACGCTCTCCAGCAGCGGGTTGACGAACAACGTCGCCCCCGTCGCTGGCATACTGCCTTGTTCGGTGTCGATGCTGTAGCGCCCGCCGCGCCCAATCTCTTTTTGCGTCTCGGTGTGGAAGATCGAGAAGCACACCCCCT
>JAUIJX010000180.1 GCA_030430795.1 Alphaproteobacteria bacterium
AGCACCGAGCAGTGAATCTTCACCGGCGGCAGGCAGAGTTCTTCGGCAATCTGGGTGTTCTTCATTTCCATCGCCTCATCCAGCGACTTACCCTTAACCCATTCGGATACCAGCGAGCTGGATGCAATCGCGGAGCCACAGCCAAAAGTTTTAAACTTGGCGTCCTCAATCATCCCCTGATCGTTCACCTTAATCTGCAGCTTCATCACGTCACCGCAGGCCGGCGCGCCCACCAGACCGGTACCAACGCTCTCGTCATCCTTGTCCAGCGACCCCACATTGCGCGGGTTTTCATAATGATCTACAACTTTATCCGAGTATGCCATGACGGCCTCCTACCTTTCTGCTTTTTAATGGGCTGCCCATTGAATTTTACTAATGTCTACGCCTTCCTGCGCCATCTCCCACAGCGGGGACATCGCACGCAGGCGCTCAATACTACCGGAGACGATCTCAATCGCCGCATCGATTTCTTCTTCCGTGGTGAAACGTCCGACACCGAAACGGATCGACGTATGCGCCAGATCTTCACCCACACCGATGGAGCGCAGCACATAGGACGGCTCCAGCGACGCTGAGGTACAGGCCGAACCGGACGATACCGCCAGTTCCTTAATCGCCATAATCATGGACTCACCTTCGATATAGGCAAAGCTGAGATTGATGTTTCCCGGCCAGCGATGCTCACGGTGCCCGTTGAGATACACATCCGGAATCCCGTCCAGAATCGCGCTCAGGAATTTATCGCTCAAATGACGGATGCGCTCGGCCTCCATGCCCATTTCCTTCTCGGCAATCGCAGCGGCCTCACCCAGCCCGACCACCAGCGGTGTCGGCAACGTCCCGGAACGCATACCGCGCTCCTGCCCGCCACCATTGATTAGCGCTTCCATGCGCACACGAGGGCGGCGACGCACATACAACGCTCCGATGCCTTTCGGCGCGTAAATCTTATGGCCGGAAATCGACATCAGATCGATATTCATCGCTTCCACATCAATCGGAATCTTCCCGAATGCCTGCGCCGCATCAGTATGGAAGAACACGCCTTTTTCACGGCAGATTGCCCCGATCTCTTTAATCGGCTGAATCACCCCGATCTCGTTATTCACCATCATCACCGACACCAGCAATGTCGTGTCTTTGATCGCCGCTTTCAGCACATCCAGATCGAGCAACCCGTCCGTACCCACCGGCAGATAGGTGACTTCAAACCCTTCTTTTTCCATATGACGGGCGGA
Organism: Alphaproteobacteria bacterium; assembly: GCA_030430795.1. GTDB lineage: Bacteria > Pseudomonadota > Alphaproteobacteria > Rickettsiales > UBA998 > JAUIJX01. The sequence continues at coordinate 1,242 of JAUIJX010000180.1, forward strand.
ATCCAGCACGCATTTATGCTCGGTCGTCACCGTGATGATATGGTTTTTCTTATCTTTGTAGAAACGCCCCACAGCTTTGAGCGCCATGTTATTGGATTCGGTCGCACCGGAGGTGAACACGATTTCTTTCTCGGACGCGCCAATCAGACGCGCCACATTGCGGCGGGCAATCTCAGTCGCTTCCTCGGCCTCCCAGCCATAGGAATGCGGATTACCGAATTTCTCGGTGAAATACGGCAACATCGCATCCAGAATCCGTGGATCAACAGGCGTAGTGGACTGATAATCCAGATAAATCGGGAATTTCACGTTGCTGTATTTCTCTGCCATTGCCGTTTTCGTCACGTTTGTCTCCACATGGGTACGCTGTGTATATGGTATAAAATGCCAGACATTTCAAGCGTTCGCAACCAAAAACCTAGTAATTTTATCAAGTATTTTTCCTGCTGTGCCATACACGTCTATCACGCGGTTTTTCTAGCGGTTTTTTCAGATAATGCAATCCAACTTTGCGTAAATCCTTTAATCTCGGCGGGTGTGGTCTGCCATCCGGCGCTGATCCGCAACATACACCCGGCTTCGGAATCGTTAAAACCCATAGCCTTAGCCACGTGCGATGCCTCAATTCTACCCGATGAACAGGCTGAACCGGCACTCACCTCAAATCCACTAAGATCAAAATGCATCAGCTGTGTCTCCGAAGAAAGCCCCGGCAAAATCACTGCACTGGTATTCGGTAGGCGCTCTGCCGCCTGTCCCAGCACCACTGCCTCCGGGTTGGCCGCCAGCATCACTGCTTCCATCGCATCCAGCAACGCGCGAATCTCTGCCTGCCACTTCAGCGTACGGTGAATCTCTGCTGCACAGGCAAATCCTGCAATCCCGGCTACATTCTCCGTCCCGGCGCGACGGCGCAATTCCTGCCCGCCTCCGCCAATCAGCGGCGTAATATCCAGACCGTTACGGACAAATAATGCGCCAACACCTTGTGGCCCGCCGATCTTATGCGCGGAAATCGTCAGCAGATCAGCGCCCAGCATACCGACATCTACGGTAATCTTGCCAAACGCCTGAATCGCATCGCAATGCAGCAACCCGCCATGCTCATGTACCAGATCGGCAATCTCGCGGATCGGCTGAATCACCCCGGTTTCATTATTCGCCAGCATCACCGATACCAGCGCCGGCTCCCCGGATGCCTTCAGGAATGCCTGCAAGCCATCCAACCGCAGCACACCGTTTTCATTGACGTCCAGTAGTGTGGCATCCCCGGCATTGCCGCGCACCGACACATGCTCAATCGTCGAGACAGCCAGACGACGCCCCGGAAATCCTTTCAGCGCCAGCGCATTGGCCTCCGACCCGCTACCAGTAAATACCAGCTCTTGCGGCCAGCAACTGATCGCCTCGGCCAGCACCCCGCGCGCATCTTCAACGATCTTCTTGGCCTTGCGCCCGGATTGATGCACGGAGGACGGATTAGCAGGCGAAGCCATTGCTCCGGCCATCACGTCGATGACTTCGGGATGAATCGGCGCAGTCGCGTTATAATCGAGATAGGCGGACTCAGGCATGACGATCGTGCAGCGGCCTCGGCTCTTGTATCAACCCGGCCATACGTGGCGGCAGGTTACGTTCGCACACATCCTGCAGGCTGATCCCGTCCAGATAATGATGAATCTGCTCACTCAGCCCTTCCCATAAATCATGCGTCAGGCAGCGCGTCTTCGGAGACATGCAGCCTTTCTCGGATGATGCTGAGCAGCGCGTCATTTTGATCGACTCTTCCGCCGCGTGGATGATCTCAGCAACCGTCATCTCCTGC
>JAUIJX010000181.1 GCA_030430795.1 Alphaproteobacteria bacterium
AGGCTGAATGATCTTGTCCGGCGCGGTGATCTTGTCGGCCTGCTTCTGATACTCGGCGGTGGCTATCACGGCATACATATCCGGATCTTCGCCCGCCTCGGCCATGTACTGGCGTGCGTAGCTGACTGCACAGTTGTAGTCTTCCAGCACAAAACACAGCTGCGACAGAGTCTTGATGGTGCCGTATCGCAGCCCTTCCGGAAGCTCCGGCTGTTTCAGAACAATATCGAATTCGTTTTTTGCCTGGCGATATTTTTCAGTATTGAAATACAGAAAGCCGGAAATATTGTGCAGCTGGGCGACTTCATAGGTAGAGAGGTTCGGAAAAGCCTTGGCCTTATCCACAATCCGACGGGCACCGGGATAGTCCTCTTTGTCAATCAGTTCGTTGGCCTCGGTCACCGCTTCATAGACCTTTTTGCCAAGCGACTCAACCTTGCGCCCTTTGAACTTGGGCTCGTCTTCGTCCTTGTCCTGCGCAACAACAGTGGCATCGTCAATGCCCAGCACAGCCGGCGCCGTATAGACGAGCAACGCCATGGCGGAAAACAGCGTCGCTTTGACCAGAATCTGAATCAACTTGTTAACAGCAGTAGACACGATGCAATACTCCGGACTATATCCCGCGATCAATCTTCCAGCTCGTAGGTAATGATGGTCTGCACGCCGGTTACATCCTGCGGCACGCCATCCACCACCCTAGGCTTGTACTTGAAGCGCTCGACTGCCTTCAGCGAGGAACGCTCAAACAGCGAACTGGTGCACTCGACAACAAATGCATCCTTGGTTGCGCCGGTGGTATCCACGGTGAACTGCACCAGGCACTGACCTTCCAGACCGCGCGTCTGCGCCCGTCTGGGGTACTGCGGAGCGACACGCACGATGGGCAGGTAATCACCATCGCCCAGACCGATCCTGCCGCCTCCCAGTTTACCAAGCTGCAGACTGGCCTGCGGACCGCCAATGCTCAACGTCTGCGAGGTGTCGAGGTCATCCATCTGCTGCGGCGGGGTGTCAGGCGGCGGTTCATCGACCTCCGGCGGCTTCTCCGGCTCGTCTTCGTCCTTACGCACCACTTCTTCTTTCTTCACGCGGATAAAGTCGCCCAGATTGATATCGGCTTCATCCACAATAGCGCGCTTACCCGTGGCGATCAGCACCTGCATCACCCACAACAGCGTGAAAGTGACCAGGACACCGGAAAGCAGCGAAATTGCGTAACGTGGGATCATATTTCTTAGATTACCGTGTCTCTGAGTTGGTTCCCTGCCCGGAGCCTCTAATCCGGGAGTTTGCCGGATATGGAAATGCGCGAAATTTTCGCTTGCCGCGCCGCATCCATGACCTGCACCACCGTCTCGGTATAAGCGTCTTTGTCGGCCTGAATCACCACCGAGCCTTCCGGGTTTTCAGCGAGCAGGCGCTCGAAAGTGCTTTGCACCGCGCGCGGGTCGATATTCTTGCGGTCAATCCAGATTTCGTTGTTAGGACTGATCGCAACCAGAATATTGGCCTTTTTCTTCGGTTCCGCCTGCGAGGCCTCCGGACGGCGCACGTCAATACCGGCTTCCTTAATAAAGGACGCTGTAACGATGAAGAAAATCAGCATGATAAACACGACATCCAGCATGGGCGTCAGGTTGATCTCGGTTTCTTCCTCTTCCATCGAGGCGTGGATTCCTCTACGCATCTCGCCGGTACTCCCTTAGTGATCCAGCCCGAGAGCTTCTTCCATGCCCTCGACCTTGCGTTCAATGGACCGGGTAATCAGCGTAACCAGGAACACCCCGGACAATGCACCCACCATGCCAGCCATGGTCGGAATCGTTGCCTTGGACACCCCGGACGCCATGGAACGGGCATTGCCGGTTCCGGAAATGGCCATCACGTCAAAAACCTCGATCATGCCGGTCACGGTGCCCATCAAGCCGAGCAACGGGCACAGCGCCACCAGTGTCTGGATAACCGGCACCCAGGTGTTGGCTGCCATGTCATAGCGTGACAGCAGTTTGTCGCGAACCTGGTGCGCATACCATGACTTGCGGTCGCTGCGCGACTGCCAGATTTCAAGCGCTTCCCTGCCGATAGCCTGCAGCCCGGTACGGAAAAAAATCAGCCGCTCGATAATCAGCACCCACATCGCGAAGATGGTGATGGCTATCAATGACAGCACATCGCCACCCAGCTCCAGGAAATCCCGGACCGCCTCAATTGGCATCAATAGCCAATCCATACGGATACCCTCTCCTAACCTAGACGCTCAGACACCGGTTCAGGATGCCGATCCGCCATGTTTTTCCGCATGCTCGGCAATAATACCGGCGCTCTGTTCCTGCAGAATCTGCACGATGCGCTTGCTGCGGCCACTGACCAGCGTATGCAAAAGCACGGTCGGAATCGCCACGGTCAGACCCAATACGGTGGTAACCAGTGCCTGAGAAATACCGCCGGCCATCAGTTTGGGGTCACCCGTGCCGTAGAGCGTGATCGCCTGGAAGGTCTGAATCATACCGGTAACCGTACCCAGCAGACCCATCAGCGGCGCTACCACTGAAATGATCTTGATGAATAACAGCGCCCGGTTCAGCGCCGGCGTCTCCTTGAATATTGCTTCGGAGAGCTTCAGCTCCAGGGTCTCGGTATCGGCTTGCTTGTTGTCTTCATAAACACTGAGCACTCGACCCAGGGCGTTATCGGGACTCGGCGTATCGCTGGCGAGCTGCGCAGTTACCTTGCGGCTGGCCACGCCCAACACCACCATCCGCTCCAGCGAAATCAGCAGACCAACAATACCCAGCGCAATGATCAGGTAACCAACCAGACCACCCTGCTGCACCCGCTCAAGCAGGTTGGGCCGTGATACGTAGGTACTCAGCACACCACCGGCGGTGGGATCGATGCCGAAACGCACCAGACCGTCGGTGGCATTCAGCAGGTCAGAGGTACTGCCGGTAAAGCGCCCGGCCTCAGGCTGCCGCGCGAGTTCCGACAGGCGATTGTTTTCGTACTTGAGGTACTTGCCGTCGGCCACGA
>JAUIJX010000021.1 GCA_030430795.1 Alphaproteobacteria bacterium
ATCCACAATATCGGCGCGCCCGCTGTATATACCCAGAAGCGCCACCAGCAGCACCGTTTTGGTGCCGAACATGTTGACCGCCAAAATACGGTCATAAATACTTGGACCCCGCAGCGCCGCAATCAAAGCGAGAAATATGACAACCAGAATGGCAATAGCAGCGGCAATCAGCATCACACTTTCTCCAGCCTCAGCACCCGGCGATCCATCTCGCCCTCTAACAGCTCTTCCGCCCCCGACTTTGTCAGGGAGTGCACTTCAAAACGATCACCGTCGATATCCAGTGTGATTGTTCCCGGCGTCATGGTGATAGAATTGGCATACAGTGCCCGGGCAGCATCTGTCCGCTGGCTTGCCTTTACATGGACTACTGTTGGGCTTATGGCACAACGCGGCGACCATATGCACCGCGCCACCTCAAGGTTTGTTTTAATAATTTCACCTGTCAGCCACACCAGGTAGCCCGGCAGTCGCACAGAGGAAATGATGATGGGGTAGCGGATGCCGTCAATGGCATCGACGCGGCTCATGAGCCATATCGTCAGGCCTACCGATAGCATCCCCAACGCCAGAAGAAGCGGCAGAAAATAGCCGGAGTTTATCAGCCAGAACACTGATAGTAGCAGCGCCACTCTCACTATGTTTATCATTGCCGGTTGTCACTCCCGTAATTTTATCAGTTGGGAGATATATATCGGTTTCATTTGTACGGCAAGCAAAGCCGAACAAAATCGTACAGATATCGTTTTGATCCGGAGAAAATTGGTTAATGTTACTGCCAAAGCAGCATTGGGTTATCGTGATAAGAGACCGCAATTTTCGTCGCCAAGCGCACACAGAAATCAACGGCTAATATATTAGAAACTATAGCCCAACGAAAAAGCAATTGTATGGTCGGGCGCTGATCTGGAGATACCATAGCGATAGCTGGCTTGAGTAGAGATGCCATTCTCCAGCCCTAGCTTTATCACTGTTCCCGCTATGTGCCCTTGATTATGAAACTGGCTGGCTTTCGCGAGCGCGCCGAAATCATTAAACATTTCAACGCCTATGCGCAGGCTCTTCACCTCTGCATAGGGCAGATCAATCTTGCGCGTCATTTGCGAACGCAGTTCAAATAAGAACACATCACCAGAAGATGCCTCAATATCGTATTCGCCGATAATATTGCTTCTGAATTCCCATTCTTCGGTAACTGGCACCTGATTAAGGACATTCACCTCCAGATGATTCGGCGTGTCATCGTGGCTGTTATGTTTATACGTCAGCCGAATCCCGGCATCCCAGCCGTCTTCTACTGCTTCCAAAATCTGAAAGCGATTTTCAATGGCAATTGCTTCATGCGATATCGTTCCACCCACAAAACGGTTCTGCCGAGTAATCACGCGCAGTGCATACCAATCGGTAAACCCATAATCGAAATGCTGCCGCGTGCGCAGCCGGTTATGATGGCTGGAGCCAGAGCCATCCCATGTATAGCCGCTGCGCATTTGTATAGTCGCTTTGCCTTCTTCTACTCGCGCACTGCCGACCTGACTGACCGATGACGACGCCTGTGCAGCGCTCGCTATTAACGCGGCGGTAATGCCTGTTCCTGCCAGCCGGAGGAAGGATTGGATGAGGCGATAACGGTGCGTGACGTTGCGAAGCATATCTTCCTTTCTGAAGTGACGAATGACCATTCCTATACGGCTCTAGCCAAGACTGAATGCCCTGTAAACGCCCAATCCGTTGCTTTACAAAATGGTAAGATTGCAGAAAACTTCTCGCAAATAATGCACGTATATCCTCTGCGGTCGCCAGCCAGAGAGCCTGACCCTCAAGCAGTTGAAGCGGCCATTTCCCTATGTTTGGGAAGCGCAGAAGCAGCACTTTTCATATTGATAAATTACTGTATGTTAAGCCAATGACTTGGTTAGAACAATTGATGGCTTCCATAGCTGGTTCCACTACTGTGATTGCAGTTTGTATATGGTTATTACGGAATATAATTATTACAAGACTCACCAACTCAGTAAAACATGAGTATGATGCGAAGCTTTCAGCGCTTGAGTCTGAACTCCGCCAGAATGAGGAGTTGCTCAAAGCCGACCTCCAATCAAAAGAATCACAAATCGAGGCGTTACGGCAAGGGGCCTTAGCCAATGCCGCAAATCGTCAAAATCTAGTTTTTGAACGACAACTAAAAGCGATAGAAGAATTATGGGATGCGGTGATCCAATATGGTCCCGCTAAGGCAGTATCTACGCAAATGGCTTCAATTAACTTCGAATATGCTGCTAAACGAGCACCCAAAGATGCAAAGATTAGAGAGTTTTTCAAAGCTATTGATATATGCGATGTTTCAAAGCTGCCAGCCAATCAAGCGCTTAAAACGAGGCCATTTGTTTCTCCCTTGGCCTGGGCGTATTTTGCTGCTTATCAAGCTATAATGATGCATGCAATTATCAAAATTAACATGCTCAAAATTGGAGTAGATAATTTCGAAGGCGCGTTAGATGAAAAAAAACTGACTGACTTAGTAGCCAAAGCATTACCTCACCGAGTTGATTACATACAAAAGTATGGTCCTGCCGTTTTCCACTATTTGCTCGAAGAACTTGAAGACATGATGCTAATAGCTTTCAAAATGATGTTTGATGGTGAAGATGCAGATAAAGAGACTATTAAGAAAGCATCGAGTATTGTTGAAGAGGCTGACAAGTTGATGGAAGCAAATAAAGCTTCAGCTTCTGAGCCACGAGAAGCTGCATAAGCAGATTCATTTCGTTCTCCCCTAAAAATCGCGATTAGAGAAAATGGGATATATTCGGCCATATCAGGCCAGAAATTCAGCCCAAAAGCCGCAGCTCGGGATCACGACATGGGCTGCAACCGGCTAAGATTCCTAAACTATCTGAGAAGGATTGTTCAAACTCGCAGGTTTGTACTTCAAGGATTTTGGCTGGGGCGGCAGGATTCGAACCTGCGAATGACGATACCAAAAACCGTTGCCTTACCACTTGGCCACGCCCCAGTATTACCGGATGAGCATGTGTATTACACGAAGAAAATCCAAGATGCAACCCTTGCTTACGCCGCGCCGGTCTCGGTAGCGATCCATTCCAGAAACGCCGGATTGCCGTCCTCTATCGGCACAACAGACAGGCCGGGACAGCTATAAGAATGAAGCGCCAGCACCTCGCGCTTAACGGCCTCCAGCGAGGCCTCTGTGGTCTTCATCAGCAGCAGGCACTCCGTATCGTCCGCGGTCCTGCCCTCCCAACGGTAGAGCGAGCGCAGGCCGTCGCTGATATTGGCGCAGGCAATCAGGCGATTTTCCAGCAGATGGCGGGCGATCTTCTCCGCCTCCTCTGCATTGGCCGTGGTGAGGTATAGCAAATACGGTTTCATGGGGATGGTGTAGCATGGCCGGAAGCATAAAAAAAGCCCCCGCCGAAGCGAGGGCTTTTCGTGTTAGTCAGGCGATGCCTAGTTCAGCTGAAAGCGCAGCTGGCAAGAAGGCACCAGACGTGAGTCTTCGTTGACTGCGTTGTAGGTGTTGTTGGCGTTTTCCACGCACACCCCAACAGCCGCAGCCTGTGGAACTGACGCACCGGAGTTCGGATCGAACGTCGCTACGTTTTCGTTCAGTGACGTGACGTCAATCACCGCGCGTACCGTACCGGTCAGCGGCATTTCGTCATCCATCTTCGCATCCATGTTGAAGGCTTCTACCGTTGGCGATAGCCGTCACACCACCCAGCTGAAAGAAGTTCCGGCCAGAGGCGCTGAATGCCATAATGTAGTTACCACGGCCGATTTTTGCACCCGGCAGATAATCATTCAAGTCGTTGGTCAGGTCACCGGGTACGATGTTGGCGCCGGCACCACCGTCAACCGCCGAGGTCGCCGTGTCCAGTTCCGCCGCAATCAGCAGCGTATCGTACAGGTCAGTCCAGAAGACCGCCGTCTCACCACCGAAGGCACGGATATCCGCACAACCGGCTGCGTTACATTCAATCAGGCCGTCCTGATCACAGTTGTTGGTGCCAGGCACACGGTTGGCCGCGTCGTTGAAACCAAATTGCGTCGCTTTTACCGCGCCCACGTCACCCGGAATTACCTGATAACGATCACGGAATGCGTTCACCGCAGAGTTATATTCCTGAATTTGCGCCACCTGAGAGCGAATCTCAGCTGCCTTAATCAAATCCTGTCCCACCAATACACCACCGATAATCAAACCGATGATAACCAGCACGATCGACAATTCCACCAGCGTGAAACCTGCCTGTGCATGTTGTTGTGTGTGTTTCGTCGTTGTTGTCATGTGTTAGCTCCCCACGTAGACGTATGTATCAAGTGAATAATTATTAAATACACACTATTTAAACGCCATATAAGTTAAATTTTACTTAGCATATTGTCTTGCAACAAATTTTTATGCTCTGTAGCATTTATGCTATCATTTAATGTATAGATGCTGTGTTGTGCGGCTGCTCAATTCACAATATATTACGATATGAGCAGTTTTTTCTTCGTTTTTGAGCACTTGGTTCTGATTTGAGTAGTCTTTTTAGCGTGTTTTTGCCGTAAGCCTCTTGTCCAGAACAGAAAAAAGGCCCCCGAAGGGGCCTTTTCCGGTTATTCTTCCGGCCTTTTTAGCCGCCAACGCCTCTGGAGCCGCTGGTACCCTGTCCGGGCGTCGATCCCGGAGGGCCGTGTTCTGCACAGTCGGTGGCATCGCCAATGCGATTTCCCGTGATTGCACCAAAAAGTGCGCTGGCATCTTTCATAAGATCTCCTGAAGAAACGCTGCAATCACGCCCGGCGACTTCTTCACCACGCGCCTCGGCGCCAGCTTTACCCAGTGCGGCCAGTGTATCTTTCGGAATATGGATGTCGCCCACATTCGGCGCTTCCGTGCGTACCGTCAGTTCCAGACCATTATCTTCGGCAAATTTGATCAGTGCCTTTTTGGTGTTTGTCATGACATCCATGCCGTTTTTGCTGAAAGCGGCGCCATCGACACCGCCAGCAGCATAACCCAGATCCATCAGGTTCTGCTGCAGCGCCATTACTTCTTCTTTGGTCAATTCGCTGAGCCGGTCGCCTTTTATCAGATCTTCAGCGTCCAGCCTTACTTCACTGTTGGCTGCTTTGTCCGCCGCATCTTTGGCGGCATCTCCAGCCTTTCTTGCTGCATCGCCTATTTGGTCTGCGGTTTCATTGGTGCTCTGACCGGTAACGCCTTCAATCGCATCATCAGCCATTTTTCCTAGTTTTCCTAGCGCATCCTGAAAAAGATTTCCCATGTTTTCCTCCCCTCATGGTATTGCTTTGAGACTTTCATTATACCGTAAAATATCGGTTTTTTCTATGAAGCTTTTATGACGGTATGGCCTTGATGATGGCCTGCATCAGCTTGAAATAGGCAGGCTTCATGCCCCCGGTCGCCGCCATCGCTGAGGCTTTGTCACGCGTGACCCAGCGGCAAGCGGCAGAATCACGCGCAGGAAGCAGGCCATCCCGGCTTTTGAGCGCCGCCGCGACGAAGTGAATGCCATAGCCTTTATAGGTCAGCACCCCGCAATCATAGAGATGGACGATGTGGCTCTCCGGCACGCCCAGTTCTTCCTCCGCTTCGCGCAATGCCGTTTGCAGCGGGGTCTCGCCCGGCTCCACCGTGCCGCGGGCAATGGCGAAGGGGACGGTATCGTCCGGATTGCGCACCGGCTTGGGTGCGGCGAGTAAGTAATGGTGATGATGAAACGGCAACATACCGGCTTTGGTCACGGCCGCGTTGTCATGAAAACGGTAAGGTTGCAGCGACGCCGCATCCGTCACATCGGTGATGGGATAATTCATGCCATGAGTATAGGCGAATTACGTGGGAAGATGAACCGGGTATTATACTGCTATTCCGGCCTCTGCCGTTTTTGCCTTACCCGCGCCCTGACCTGCAACCAGACTTTCATCGACCGATGCATCCTGCATACTACCTGTCAGTGATGCCGGTGGTCTAAATTCACTAAGCGCCTTGTCCAGTGCCGCCTGTTGCTCCGGCGTGGTAGCGCGTGCCTGCGCTTCAAATTCCATCGGATCAATGGCCGCTGTCATCGTCTGCTGTTTGCCCGCCTTAATTTCATCGAGTTTATTCACGAGCGTGGCATCGATCTTACCAGTCACCTCCAGCCCATTTTCTTGCTGGAATTTTTTGACCTGCGCTTCGGTTACCTGCCCCATTTTGCCGTCGATACCGCCGTTGGCAAATTTGCCTTCCGGATCCAGATCATAGCCGAGATCAGCCATTTTTTGCTGCGCTTCCATCACCAGCGCTTCTTCGGCAGGTGGGATGTTATTAAAGCTGGTACGTCGGCCGACACCCTGTTCCAGCAGGGCTTGCTGTGCCTGACTACGGTCCGGGTTATCCACGACCGCAACCATGTGTACGGCTTCTGGTCGTACTTCCGTTCCATCCAGCGCAGGGTTAACCAACTGCTCACCCTGTACCGCCAGTAGCTTGCCGTCATTGGGAGTGCGTATCTCACCTGCCGCCTGTTCCGGTTGCGCCGGTTTTGGCTGAGGTATTGGGGCAGTCGGTTGCTGCACTTGTGCCTGCTGTTGTTCCTGCACTTGTGCCACGCGTGCTTCAATGTCTTCTACACTGCCAGCCACAAGAATGTTACCGTCTCTTGATGGAAACATTTTTACGCCATTCCCCGTAGCAATTGAGGCGAGCTCTCTTCTCTCCGTAGGGTCGTTGCCGTTAGGTAATATGACTTGTAGTTGATCCCCGGAATTACGTATAATCGTCGCACCTTCAACGGCCTTACCAAACAGTGCTTGCGTCACTGCCGCTTCCTGCCCTTCGAACAGACGGTCCGGCTGGTTGCGTTCTGCCTGTTCAGCGCGCAGGCTTTCTACTGCGGCCGGCGAAATCTGTTCTGCCGCGGTCGGTGACGGGCGGCCTTGCTCATCCAGCGTCACACGGCGTGTGCCAGACTGGTTTAATCCGTCCATATCGATTTGATCGGCACGGTCAGCTATTGCATCCATTGTGGCCGCATCGCGACCTACGGCTTCTTCCGCCGCGCGCATTTCCGGTGACGGTACGTCCATATCCATCGTCGTTCGCGGTGGTTCTGTGCCTTTGTCACCGAAGTCGTCCAACTGCTGACTTCCACTACGCCCCACAACATCATCAAATTCACGGTCTGCTGCCTGTTCCGCCATGCGCGCTTCCGCTTCACGAACTTCCGGCATAATCAGTATGCGTTCACCCTGTTCATTGGAACCAATCGGCAGGCCTGGAGTTTGGTTCGATACCTGTCGCATTTGATCCGCAAAAATTTCCGTATCGCTTTTCAGAAACGATTCTCTGCCCAGCTCTTCTCGTTTCCTATCAATATCCGCAAACTGATCGCGGAGATCGGCAATGCTTTTATCTGCCGATATGCCTTCGATCTGGGCACGCAACGTCGCCGCAATATCCGCTTTATCAAACTCCGGGTATTGTTGTTTTGCAGCATCCACCATCGGCTCAAGATTCGCCAACAACTCACTTTTTCTGGCCTCCACCAACGATTCCAGATCAGCGTACATCTGGTCACGCGAGATGCCACCCTCGGCTACCGATGGCCCCTGTGCCGGTTCAGGTTCACCCATTAAGTCGTTCAGACTGGTTGCACCAGCATCTGCTACGGATGCCGCCGGCTCAGGCTCACCCCACAGATCCTGCAATCCATCACCTCTGATCGGTGCGTCCTGCCGCATATCGGCCTGTGGCTGCTCAAAATCATAACGCAGATTATTCGCCTCACGGTATTTATCAACCGCCTCATCGGCGACATTCATGAACGTTGTTGTTTGATCGTATCCTTCCTCGCGCTCTTTGAAATATTCTTCACCCGCGCCAAGAATTTCCGGAGTAATCGCCGCGCGCAGGTCTCTTTCTATCTGCCCACGGTCAGCACCTTCGGGAATATCCAGCATGCCCATATACATGGCTGTTGCTTCCTCAATCTTGCCCATCATGTAATTTACATCCATTGGCCTATCCCCCATTTCAGGCTGCGGTCCCTGCTGTGCGATGACACCTAAATCCTGTGCGGTAATATCACTACCGAAATCCACCCCAAATTGTTGTTCAAATGTTTGTAACGCCGCATCGGTATTGCGACCCGGTAATCCGTCTTCCGTCAACGGCTTTCTGTTAGCACCAACGATGCCCAGTGCATTCAACTGTGCCTGCACCTGCTGTAAATCCGCCCGGCTGATACCACCATAGTCAAACTCACGCTGTGGCGCCGCTTGCTGACGTGGCTGTTGTTGCGGCTGCGGTGCCGCGCGCTGAGGCGCATCCACCTTAATGCCACTTTCCTGCGCACGCGATGCAACCAAATCTTCAATCGCCGCTTCCTTTACATCCAGAAATGTTACTTCAGGGCCGCTCGGCGAGGTCGAGGATAATTTATAGCCCGCCTCCACTTCCGGATCGCTGATGTAACCTGCCAGCACGGAGCCGGTCGGCACCAACATATCGTTATCAATCAAATATTGCCGGGCGACATCGCTCTTGATGTCCGCAATTTGTGCGTCGCTTAGGCCTTTGCCAGCCAGCATGCCATCCACCAGCGCGTTGGCTTCATTGCCAATCAGTTTATATTCCGTACCGTTCGGGCCCTGCTCCACTTCCACCTTCATCGGCATATACGTGTCACGGTATGCCTGCGCTTCCTGTTCACGTTGTTCAGGAGAAACACGCTGTTGGGTGAAATCATTGGGCTGACCGGTATTTATCCAGTCACTCAACCCCGGATCCGATTGCCCCACCCAGTCGCTTAATCCCGGACCTGGTTGCGGTTCGGTGAATACCTTGATGGTGTTATCCAGCGTATCCAGCCCGGTCGGGCCGTTATTTTCAAATACTTCAGCGGCGAATTCCGTGACAACACGATCAATTTCATAGTCGAGATACGGCTTGCCAGCAGCGTCAAACTCCGCGCGGATGCGGTCAGCGATTTCCTCACGGACTTCCGGCTTGAAATCAAGCCGTCCTTCGACAAGGTCCTCTCTGCTGTAGCTATCCGCCATTAAATCCCCCTCAAAGCGTCATTTTTGTGCCACCAAAAATACGTTTATAATGGTTAAATTATTAACGATTTTGGTTAATTTAATCTTATGATTATAGCTGATTTATATGACAGTTTTATTACAAACGGGGATGTCCGGGACCTATTCGTAGGTCAGATCGGCGGTCATGATGGTTTTAGAGCCACCGGTCAGGTTCATCAGTAATGACACCACGTTCGGCAGCACCCGCGTCATGTAAAAACGGGCAGAATCCAGCTTATTTTGGTAAAATTTGGCATCACCCTCGCCGGAAGCCAGCTTTTCCATGGCGATTTTGGCCTGACGCGCCCAAATATAGGCAAAGGCCACGTGGGAGAAGAGTTTGAGGTATTCGACCGCACCGGCACCGGCATCATTGGGGTTGGACAGGCCGGATTTGGCCAGCCACAGCGATGCCTGCTGCAGATGCCCGACATGGACATAGAGCGGCTTGGTGAACTCCGCCATCGCCTCATTGCCCTTGTTTTCCTCAATAAACTGCGAGACCGGGTGCATGAAGCTTTTCAGGTATTTGCCGTATTTATAGGCCAGTTTGCGACCGACCAGATCCATCGCCTGCACGCCGTTGGTGCCTTCGTAGATCATGGCGATGCGGGCATCGCGGACATATTGCTCAACGCCGTATTCCTTGATGTAGCCGTAACCGCCGAAGCATTGCTGCGCCAATGAGGCCATCTCAAACCCGAGATCGGTGAGGTGAGCTTTGACGATCGGCGTCATCAACTGCACATAATGATCGGCCTCTTCGCGCACCTGCTCATCCGGGTGGCGATGCGCCAGATCAAGCTTGAGGGCGGTTTCCATCACCAGCGCACGTCCGGCTTCGACATTGACGCGCTGGGTCATCAGCATGCGCCGCACATCCGGGTGTACGGTGATCGGATCGGCGGCCTTATCCGGCTGCGCCGGGCCAGTCAGCGCCCGCCCCTGCAGGCGTTCATTGGTGTATTGCATGGCGTTCTGGTAGGCGACTTCCATCAGCCCCAGCCCCTGCACGCCGACATAAATACGGGCGGCGTTCATCATGGTGAACATGGCGCGCAGCCCCTTATGCGGCTCGCCGACGAGCCAGCCGGTGGCGCCTTCGTAATTCATCACGCAGGTGGACGATGCGTGAATTCCCATCTTGTGTTCGATGCCGGAGCAGTTCACGCCGTTGCGCTCACCCAGTGAGCCATCGGCATTGACCATCACTTTCGGCACCAGGAAAAGGCTGATGCCCTTTACCCCTTTCGGGGCATCGGGCAATCGCGCCAAGACAAGGTGGATGATGTTTTCGGTGATATCCTGTTCGCCGGAGGAAATGAAAATCTTGTTGCCTTCCAGCGCGTATGAGCCGTCGTCATTCGGTGTGGCCTTGGTGGTCAGCAGACCAAGGTCCGTGCCCGCCTGCGGCTCGGTGAGGCACATGACGCCCGACCATTCGCCGGTGACCATTTTCGGCAGATAGGTTTGTTTGAGTTCGTCGCTGGCATGCAGGTAAATGGCGTTATAGGCGCCGTGCGACAGTCCCGGCGTCAGGCCGAAAGACAGGTTGGCCGAGCAGATCATTTCCGTCATCGGCATGTTGAGAAATTCCGGCAGACCCTGCCCGCCATATTGCGGATCGCAGGTGAAAGACGCCCAGCCGCCCTGCACATATTGCGCGTAGGCTTCCTTGAAACCCTGCGGCATGCGCACCTCGCCATTGTCGTAGGTGCAGCCCTCCTCATCCCCGGTTTGGTTGAGCGGGAAGAGGACGTTTTCACAGTATTTGGCAGATTCGTCGAGCAGCGGTGCGGCCAGCTCGCGCGCCTCGGCAAAGCCCGGCACATCGCCGTAGCGATCCAGCCCGAGATATTCATTCAGGATGAAGGCAAAATCGTTCGTGGGTGCTTTGTAGACAGGCATATATCGAATCTAGCTCCGAGAGGTTTAGGTTTGGTTAATAGGACAGCAAAAAATCGTCATGTTGCAGTGCCATATTATTCGTAGAATTCCTCCTTGTCAGGGATGCGGGTGAAGGCAATCTTGGTGCCGGAGAATTGGTGTGAGCGAGACGGCAGGTAGCCCATGACCACCGTATCGCGCCCAAAACGGCGATTGAGATTGTCCATGGCGGTGGAGAGTTCCTCGCGTCTGCGCGCCACCGGAGCGGCGGTGCTGCGGTCAAACATATCCATCTGCACCTGATCCTCGCGGGTTAAATGCCAGAGGCTGATGCTGATTTTTTTGACGCGCATATCCGGGGTGACGCGGGGCATCAGCCGTTGCCACAGGGTGGAGAGGTGGCGGTTCAGCATGAGGCTGTCGCGCACGGCGGAGAATTTTATGTCGGCGGAGAGTTTGGGCCCATGCTCCAGACGAATGCTGAGATGCATCATGCCTGCGAGATAGCCGAGGCGACGCAGGCGGGTGCCGGCTTTTAGGGTTAGGCGCTCGGCTACCAGCCATGCCTGATCGGGCGGGCGAAACTCCGGCGCCAACACGTGGCTATGGCCGACGGTGCGGCGCTCGGTTTCAAAAGACGGCAGCTCCTCCCCGTGCAGTTTGTGCCAGAAGCGTTCGCCCTCGACACTACCCCAGATGTGGCGGAGGCGGCGCGGCGGCAGGTGATAGAGCGTGTCGATATCGCCGACCCCGGCGCGCAGCAGACGGCGATGCATGTTGCGGCCAATGCCGGTCAGTTTATCGAGTGTCCAGTGACGGGTGCGCGCCACCAGTTCTTCATGGCGGAGGATTTCCAGCCCGTCCGGCTTGTGCAGATTGGTGGCCGTCTTAGCCAGAAAGCGGTTGGTGGAGAAGCCGATGGAACAGCGGATATGCTCGCCCAGATCGGGGTTATTCGCAATGCCGCGCTTGATGCGCTGCGCGAGGTCGCGGGCGCCGTCATCGGTGCATTCCCTGCCCTGCAACTGGCAGGAAAATTCGTCGATGGATTCGGTACGGAAGATGGGAATGTGGCGGTCAATCTCGTCCTTGATGCGGTCGTGGTAATCGCGGTAATGCTCGTGGTTGCCAAGGACGCAGATGAGGTCGGGGCAGAGGCGACGCGCCTCATAAATCATGGTGCCGGTTTTAATGCCGTAGGCCTTGGCTTCGTAGCTGGCGGCAATGGCGCAGGTGGCCTCGGTCTCGGTGGGGATCACCGCCACCGGACAGCCACGCAAAGACGGGGCGCGCTGCTGCTCTACGCTCGCGAAGAAGCTGTTGAGATCGAGATACATATAGCGCAGGGGAGACATGCTCCTCAGCATACGCTAGTAGAGAAAAATTGCAGCTAGTTTCTCAGCGGTTTGTTGGTCTCGAGCATGTGTTCCAGACGTGCCTGAGAGGCCGGGTGTTTGACCAGTTCAAGGAAGACATCATGTTCGAGATCGAGGATATCCTGCTCGGTCAGTTCGTCCAGCATATCCGCTTCGCCACCGGAGAGCACATAGGCCAGATGCTTGCCGATGACGACATCATGCGGCGTGGCCTTGCCCTGCGATGCGAAATTCTCCACCGCCATTTCAAGTGCCGCACGTCCACCGCCGCCCGGCAGGTGAATGGTGGTCGGCTCCGGCGGGGTATAGCCATCCGCCAGCGACAGGCATAATTCCTTGGCGTCCGCCAGCACGCGCGCACGGTTCATGGTGATGCGCGAGCGGTGGTTGAGGATCAGCATCTCCTGCGCTTCCTGCGCAGAGGAGGCGACCTTGGCGGTGCCGATATATTCAAACGCTTTGGAGACATACGGCATCGGCCCCTGCGGCATCAATGCTTCCGGTTTCTGTCCGGCCATGACCTGCGCTTTCACACGGTCGGCCAGATCGCGGTGGCGGTAGAGCATTTCCTTACAGCCACCCCAGCCGGGGATGACACCGACACCGGCTTCGACGAGGCCGGGATAGGATTCGATATGCGCCTGCACGGCATCGGCATGCAGACAGATTTCGCAGCCGCCGCCCATGGCCATGCCCGCCAGTGAGACTACCACCGGGAACGGTGCGTATTTCAGCCCCATGAAGGTATCCTGCCCTTCACGGATGACGCCGGAGAGCTGCTTCCATGCCGCCATGTTGGAGATGTACATGAAGAAGGCGAGGTTGGCGCCGAAAGAGAAATGCTGGCCGTCATGCCCGATGACAAGGCCGCGGAAATCTTCCTTCATCAGGTCGTGCGTCTTGTTGAGCAGCGCCATGATGTCAGGGTCGAAAGTGTTGCCCTTGGAGGTCAGCTCGAAGCCCAGAATACCATCGCCCAGATCCCACAGGGTGGCCGAACCGTTCTTTTTGACCGGCTTGGCACCGCGCGTTTTATCGGCGAGATACCAGCAGCCTTCCTTGATGTCCATCGGGGCGTATTCACCGTCGGTGGTGAGGTAATAGCGCTCAGCACCGTCCTGTTTATAGAAGGTTTTGCCGGCAGCTTTGGCCAGCAGCGGCGGCACATCCAACCCCGCTTCCTGACAGGCGGCAGCCAGCAGATCAGCACCCGCAGCGTCTTTGGTGGAGAGGCGGTCGATCAGCTCGAACGGCCCGTATTTCCAGTTATAACCGAGGCGCATGGCCTCATCGATACCGAGGATGTCGTCGGAAATTTCCGGCACCAGCGAGGCGGCATAATGCAGGGTTTCGACCAGCACCGCCTTGGCGTATTGCCCGCCGATATCCGGGTAGGAGACCAGCGCGGCCAGCCCGGCGCGGGCGGCGTTGACGCTTTTCAGCGTGGATGATTGTGCCGGGGCATAGTCACCGGTTTTCAGATCTTTGGCTTCCTTAACCTTCTTGCCGCCCTCGGTGTTCAGGCGGTAAAAACCACCCTTGCCTTTGCGTCCGGTATAGCCGTCGGCGATCATGTTGGTGACCAGTTCCGGCTCGCGGTACATGGTGCAGAAGCGGTCGTCTTTCGGCAGGGTCGCCAGCATCGATTTGGCGATATGCGGCATGAGGTCGATCCCGATCAGGTCGAACAGGCCGAACACCCCGGTCTTCGGAATGCCGACCGGACGGCTCATCACGGCGTCGGCATCTTCAACGCTGATGCCCAGTTCTATCGCTTTCAGCAACCCCTGCATCAGCCAGAACACGCCGATGCGATTGCCGATGAAGCCGGGCGTATCCTTACAACGCACCACGCCCTTGCCGAGGTATTTATCGGCGAAGGCGCTCATCTGTTCGACGATGGCCGGGTCGCATTCGGTGCCGCCGGTGACTTCCAGCAACGGCAGGAAACGCGGCGGATTAAAGAAGTGGGTGAGCAGGAAGCGCGGCGCCAGTTCCTTCGGCAGCCCTTTTTCCAGCTCGGCCAGCGGAATGGTGGAGGTGTTGGTAGAGAGCACCGCATCCTTCTTCATATGCGGCGCGATTTTCTGATAGACGCTGTGTTTGACTTCGAGCTTTTCCAGCACGACTTCGACGATCCAGTCAACCTCGGCGAGTTTTTCCAGATCGTCTTCCAGATTGCCGGGGGTGACCAGTTTGGCGTTTTGCTTATGGGTGAAGCCGCCCGCCGGTTTGGCTTTGAGTTGTTTGTCGATGGCACCCTTGGCGATGACGTTGCGATCCTTCGCCCCTTCCGGCACGATGTCCAGCAACAGCACCGGCAGTCCGGCATTGGCGATCAGCGCCGCGATGCCGGAGCCCATGACTCCGGACCCAAGGACGGCTACTTTCTTAATGTCAGCCATTAGCATGCCTCCAATACGGTGGCGATGCCCTGCCCGCCGCCGATACACATGGTGGCGACGGCGTATTGTTTGCCGTGTTTGTGCAAGAGTTGTGCGGCCTTGCCGGTGATGCGGGCACCGGTGGCGCCGAGCGGGTGGCCGAGCGCAATGGCGCCGCCATCCATGTTGACTTTGGCCGGATCAATGCCGATCTGCGAAACGCACGGAATGGACTGCGCGGCAAAGGCCTCGTTGATTTCCATCAGGTCGATCTGGTCAATGCTCAACCCGGCGCGTTTCAGCGCTTTCTCAGTAGCGCCGACCGGCCCCAGACCCATGATTTCCGGTTTCAGACCCGCAACGGCATGCGCCTTGATGCGCGCCAGTTTGGTCAGGTTGTTGGCATCGGCATAGGCTTCCGAACAGACGAGCGTCGCGACCGCGCCATCGGTGAGCGGTGACGAGGTGGCCGCCGTGACTGAGCCGTCCTGTTTGAAGGCCGGTTTGAGGTCGGCCATTGCCTCTACGGTTGCGTCGGCACGGATGGTGCCGTCTTTATCGACAGTACCCAGCTTGGTGTCGATCGGGATAATCTCATCGGAGAAATCGGCCGCCGCCGCTTTCTGGTGACTGGTCAGCGCGAAGGCTTCCTGTGACGGGCGATCGATGCTGCAGGCCGCCGCCACCGCTTCCGCCGTCAGCCCCATATTCATGTAGGCTTCCGGCATGCTGGCAAACAGCCCCGGATTGGGCAGCGGGTTATAGCCCGCCATCGGGATGCGCGACATGGATTCCACCCCGGCGCAGATGAAGACCTCGCCAGACCCTTGCGCGATTTTACCAGCAGCGATGTGGATCGCTTCCATGGATGAACCGCACCAGCGATTGACCGTCGCGCCGCCGATGGTTTCCGGCAGTCCGGCCAGCAGCACCAGCATGCGGCCAATGTTGAAACCCTGCTCGCCTTCAGGGAAAGCGCAGCCGACAATCATGTCCTCAACATCCGCCGTGTTGACGCCTGTTTTGGCAATCAAGCCCTTGATGACCGCTGCCGCCAGATCATCCGGGCGGGTTTTGGCAAGTGCCCCTTTATAGGCAGGAGTGAAGGGTGAGCGGACGTATCCGGCAATTACAGCCTGTGTCATGGGAACCTCATTCGTTACGCTGGGTGTGAGAAATCATGCTGCTTATCCTACCGAGAGAAGCGTTAAATTTCCGTTATGTTATAGCATGTCCTGCCGCATATCCAAGCTATGCTCTTTTTCATTTGGTTAATATTTTAACTATTTGCGGTTGACCTGCAGATTAGTTGATGATAATTGAGGCCACGTGATTTTAGTATAACAATAAATAATACGGTTCAAACAAAAGGGAATTTTACTATGGCACGTTTAACTTACGATCAATACAGAGCAATGACTCCAACTTCAAATTCCATACAGGGATCATGGAGAAGCGATATCATTAATGGTACCGGAACAAATGATTATATTAGTATTCTGGCTGGTAATGATTTGGTTTACGGATACGG
>JAUIJX010000182.1 GCA_030430795.1 Alphaproteobacteria bacterium
TGTCGCAGCATTTATTCGGCCAGCTTCATGCCATTAATGACGAGGTTGGATTGTTCACGGAAGTGCGCGGCCAAGGCCTGATGGTCGGTGCCGAGCTGGTGCCGCAACTGCACGGCAAGGCCGGAGAAATGATCGAGCTGGCGCGCCGCTTCGGGGTGCTGACGCTGGTGGCTGGGCCGAATGTGCTACGCTTCCTGCCGCCGCTGAACATCACCCGCGATGAGCTGGATGAAGGGCTGCTGCGTCTGAAGACCGCGCTGCTTTATCACCGGGATCAGGCGGCCTGAGTAAGCCGATGAGCGTTCCTGACACGTATCAACCGTATCTCGACTTTATTGCCGAGCAGGAACAGCACATGATGCAGCTGGTGCATGACTGGTCGGCGATCAATTCCGGCAGTTACCATCTTGAGGGGCTGGCGCGCATGCTCGACGTGCTGGCGGATAATTTTCTGTGGCTGGACGGGGTGGTGGAGCGGATCGATCTGCCGCCGATGCAGCAGGTCAATGATGCCGGGGAGGTGGTCGATGTGCCGCTGGGGCAGGCGTTGCGTATCCGTAAGCGTCCCGATGCGCCGCTACAGGTGTTTCTCGGCGGGCATATGGATACGGTGTTCGGCAAAGACCACCCGTTTCAGGCGCCGGCATTTGTAATCGATGACCCTACTTCCAAAGACACGCCAACGGTTTTGAATGGACCCGGCGTCGCCGATCTCAAAGGCGGGCTGGTGGTGATGCTCAAGGCGCTGGAGGCGCTTGAGAAAAGCCCGTGGGCAGAGCAGATTGGCTGGGAAATACTGATTAATCCGGATGAAGAAATTGGTTCGCACGGCTCGCGGCATTTGCTGGAAGAGGCGGCGGGGCGCAATCATCTGGGGCTGGTCTATGAGCCGTCGCTGCCGGACGGCACGCTGGTGTCCGAGCGCAAGGGCAGTGGGAATTTCCAACTGGTGGTGCGCGGCAAAGCGGCGCATGCCGGGCGCGAGCACCATCTGGGGCGCAATGCGGTGGTGGCGCTGTCGGAGCTGACGGCGCGGATCGACGCGCTCGATGGTCAGCGTGACGGGGTGACGATCAACCCGGCGAAGCTGGTGGGCGGCGGCGCCAATAACGTGGTGCCGGATTTCGCGATGATGAATTTCAATGTGCGGGTGCCGGATGCGGCGGCGCAGCAATGGGTGCAGGAGCAACTGGATACCATCGTGCATGGTGAGATGCGCGACGGGATCACGGCGGCGCTGCATGGCGGATTCACCCGCCCGTCGAAAGAAATGAGCGCCGGTATCCAGCAGTTGCAGGAAATCATTGCCTCTTGTGGGGACATGCTCGGCGTGACAGTGGGCTGGCAGGCGACCGGCGGGTGTTGCGACGGCAATAATCTGGCGGCGGCGGGTCTGCCCAATATCGATACGCTGGGTGTGCGCGGCGGCAATATCCATTCCGATCAGGAATATGTGCTGCTGGCGTCATTGGTGGAGCGTGCGCAACTTTCCGCCCTGATCCTGATGCGTCTGGCCAGTGGTGACATCCACTTCACGAAGAGGTAATATAGTCAGATGTATATACGCCCGGTCACGCTTGACGATCACGCTGCTATTCTCGGCCTCGCGCAAAAGGCCGGGTTCGGTATGACCTCGTTGCCGCCCGATGGCGAGGTGCTGCGTGCCAAGATCGAGCGGGCGGTCAAGAGTTTCGCCGGAGAAGCGGCATCTGAGGCCGAGGAGAGTTACCTGTTCGTGCTGGTAGACCCGGATGGCGACGTGGTGGTGGGTTTGTGCGGCATTGTCTGCCATGTCGGGCTGAAGCAGCCGTTTTATTCTTACAAGCTGGCGACGATCACGCAGGCGTCCGAGAGTCTGAATATCTTCAGTAAGCAACAGGTGTTGCATGTGGTGAATGACTATACCGGCGCGTCGGAGATCGGGTCGCTCTATCTGCTGCCGGAATATCGCCGTGACCGGATTGGCCGGTTCTTGTCACGGGTGCGCTTCGTGTTCATGGCCGAGCATCGCGCGCGCTTTGACGATAAGGTGATTGCCGAGATTCGCGGGACGCATGACAAGGATGGTAATTCGCCGTTTTACGATCATCTGGCGCGGCATTTCTTTGAGATGGAATTCAAAAAGGCCGATTATATCAACGCCACTACCGGCAATCAGTTCATCACCGATCTGATGCCGAAGCACCCGATTTATGTCGGGCTGCTGCCGAAGGTGGCGCAGGAAGCAGTGGGGCGGCCTTACCCGTCGAGCGAACCGGCGAAGGCGATGCTGGAGCGGGAAGGGTTCCGCTGGAATCAGTATCTCGATATTTTCGATGGCGGGCCGACGATGGAAGCGGAGACAGACCGGGTGGCAACACTCAAAGACAGTGCGAGCGGTAAAATCGCGGCGATTGAGCCGTATGTCGAAGGGGAGAAGCATATCATGGCGACCTCCGGGCTGGCGGATTTCCGTGCCACCGTCGGGCGGCTGCGTGAGGATTACAGCGATTTCATCATTTCCGAGCGGGCGGCGGGTGTGCTTGGTGTCACGGTCGGGGATAGCATCCGTAGCGTGAAGGCCTGAATACTTCCTTTTCCGTTAGTGCAATTGTCACATATGTCTGTTTGATCTGCCTGCGCTTCACGTATAGTATCATCCTACTGTATCTATTCTGTGAGAGTTGCGTGTGACTGAATCCCTTTTTATCGGTGGTGTATGGAGTGCGGGGCATGGTGAGGAATTTACCTCAACCAACCCGGCGAATGGTCAGGAATTATGGCGCGGACGGGCCGCGAATGCCGGGGATGTCGACAGTGCTGTGATGGCGGCTAATTCAGCCTTTGAATGGTGGTCGCTATTATCTTTCGAGGAGCGGCTGGAATATGTCGAAGCTTTCCGGGCGGCGGTCGAGGCAAAACGCCCTGAATTAGAGCAATTACTGGCTCAGGAAACCGGTAAGCCGTTATGGGATTG
>JAUIJX010000022.1 GCA_030430795.1 Alphaproteobacteria bacterium
CAACGCCTGCAACGGCGCCAGATAACTACCGAACCGCACTGCCGCCAGCGTCAGCACCAGAAAGGCCAACGTCAGGATCAGCAACAACCACAGCTGCGCATCACTGCGCCCCATTTGCTGCCGCAGGCACCATAGGCCACACCCGGCCAGCACCACCATCACAACCAGCGCCAGTGCAAAATCCACCCCATGATGATAAGCAGGCTGCATCTCCTGTATCCCGGACAAAAAGATTTCCTTCATCGTCGGATCGACACCGGCCAGCGGCCCTTGCAGAATACCGGGAAAAAAGAAAGACAGTATGGCCAGCACCCCCAGCCCGGTCAGTCCCGCCATCAGAAGCCGTTGAGGCATCTCAACAATGCGCGGTGATGCAATCTTCAATCCTATAAACCCGACCAGCGCCGCAATCAGCGTCATCAACTGCATCACCGAGACGGAATCATAGAAGAAGACCGGATACTGCACCGGCAACCGCTCCAGCAGTATGGCCAGCACCACCACCGCACTGGCTGTCATCAACATATGCACGGCGCCCTTTAGCCAGCGACGCTCACCTGAGAGAATCCATATCCACGCAAGCCATACCAACAGCAGCGCCACCACAACCTGAAACTCAACACTGATCCAGATACCCAGCCCGGCCAGCACACCCATCCAGCGGCTACGCATCTCACCGGATGTCGCAAGCCATACCAGCGCCAGCAGCAACAGGCATAGCAACGTGTGATGATCCACCACCCCGATGCGAAATGCCCCGATCGTCATCGGGTAAATCAGGAAGACTCCGGCCGCAAACAGTCTGACGGACATCTGATCGCTAAAACAGCGGGTAATCCTCAACACCAGCGCCAGACAGCCAAGCAGCACCAGCGGATTCAGCAAAAATGCCGCAAAGGTGAGCGCCTGATCAAATGGCAGGAACAATAGAAACGGTAAGGTAAGTGCCAGCATCAGTACATCGAGCGGCCGCGTCCACGGCGTCTCAATACCATAGGGCGCATTGGTGCGCGCTATCCAGTGATCGTACCATCCACCGCCGTGATAAAGATCGGAGATAATCTCCAGCCGCAGCCATGTATCGACATTGCCATAGTCATAGAGTGTCTCAGGCGCCATCAACCATGCTGCGAGTTTGCAAACCGTGAGAATGGCCAGCACCAAAGCAAACCAGGTTAAAGGAGTGACACGGGTCACGACACCCCTCCGCGGAATACCCAGTAACGATTGCCGGCGAAGTTAAATAGCATCGCCACCGCAGAAGCGACCACAATGGATAGGCTGGGCGACATCGCCAACCATAGCACACAGAGTGTATAGACTCCGAGATTCAGCGCAAACCCGGTACCGTTTAGCAGCATGTAGCGTGTTGCCTCGACAGCGCTCGGCGGCGCCACCACCCGGAAGGTAAAGCGCCGGTTGATCTGCCACGTCACCAACAATGCCAGCGTCGCCGAGATAAATCGCGCTATCAGCGGCCCAAGCCCAAGCGCCAGCCCGGCATGCAGCAACAGGAAATCTGTGACAAAACCGATGCCCCCGGCCACACAGAAACGAAGAAACTCGGCTACTGGCATCACATGCCTCAGCCGGATCGTGACGTCAGGGAAGTAAACATCAGGTAGCGCATGCGCTTGGCTTCGCGGATCACCCGCGCCACCCCGCTCAGGATCAACCCGCACGTCAGTGAAATACCACTCATGATACCAAGCCCGGTGGCCAGAATCGCCGTCGGCAGCCGTGGCACCGTGCCGTATTCCATAAAATGCAGGATCACCGGAATCCCCAGCACCACCATTGCGATGAACAGCAGCGCCGCCAGCCCGCCGAAGAAGATCAGCGGCCGCACATGCCGGAACACCGACAGGATGGTCATCAGGATCAGAAACCCGTCGCGGTAGGTATTGAGCTTGCTCACCGACCCCTCCGGCCGGGTATAATAAGGCGTCGGCACCTCGGCATACGGAATGCGCATCTCCAGAATATGAATGCTCATCTCGGTCTCAGTGTTAAAACCGGCACTCTCCGCCGGAAACGATTTGACGAAACGGTGCGACATCACCCGGTAGCCGGAGAAGATATCCTTCAGCCCCACCCCAAACAAATGCGTCACGATTTTGTTAAACAGCCAGTTGCCGAAGCGATGCCCCGGCGGAAACGCCGACTCATCCGCTACCCGCGTACCCACCACGATGTCGAGGTGATCCTCCAGCAGCCGCTCCACCAACGCCGGCGCGCTGGCCGCATCGTAGGTCGCATCGCCATCCGCCATGATGTAGATATCCGCCTGCACATCGGCAAACATCCGATGCACCACATTGCCTTTCCCTTGCAGTGCCACCTGACGCACGGTCGCCCCCTGCTCCACCGCAATCCGCACCGTGTCATCAGTGGAATTATTATCGAATATATAGATATCGGCTGTTGGAAGAGCTTTCCGAAAATCGGTGATAACCTGTCCGATCGCCAATGCTTCGTTATAGCATGGAATGATCACTGCGATGCGGTACGATTCTGCCTGCGCCATGTCAGCTCCCTAGGTAGTAAATTGGCGATCCCGGAGGGATTCGAACCCCCGACCGTCTGCTTAGAAGGCAGATGCTCTATCCAGCTGAGCTACGGGATCGCAAGCGCTTAAGGTTATGCATGATCTCGCTGATTTAGCAAGACTTCACGCGCCTCGTTGATCTTTTTCGCGAAATACGCGTTGCCGCCCTGATCCGGGTGATGCACCCGCATCAAGTCACGATAGGCCTTCTCGATGGTTTTGCGGTCAGCCCCGCGCTCAACGCCCAGAATCTGCCGTGCTTCCTGCGCCTCCATTGTCGCGGAGGGAGGAGCCTGCCCACCGGGAGAAGAAGCCCTCTGCCCACGCGGCCACAGAAGATAGCCCCACATAGCATAGCGTCGTAGTGCCGGGATAAAGAGCGCCGGAATAATCAACAGCACCGCCAGCACCCATTTGACGGCCCGCACCGACAGATGCGCCAGCCCCCACAGCAGGGAATGAAACAGCATCACCAGCACACAACCGATGGCCAGATAAAGAAGCCACTGCATAGGGATAGAGTCTAGGTAACGGCGCCGCTAAGTTCGCGCAGTTTCTTCGGAGATTCCGGACTGACGCTCGGCGCTGCCGCCGCTTTGGCTGCCGTTTCCTCACGATTCACTACCAGCGCCGCCTTGGAATCGGCTTTCTCTTCCGGCGCGGCATCCTCTTCCGGCTCACCGGAGCGAATCTCACGGATACGCTGGTTGATACGCGGGATATTGAGCATTTTCAGCAGGTCGCGCACTTCCTGACGTGCCGCCACATGCGACATCGATACTTTCATGTTGGTCTTCTCGTCGATCACATCCAGCACCGTCAGCCCCTGCAGGAACATCTCGCGGAAAATCACCCGCTCACTAAAACCCGGCGCCAGACGGAACCCGATACGACGGGAGAGTTCTTCCGTCACCTTCGCCATAAAACGCTTATTGCGCGCATCGATATTGCTGAGGCGGTTACGCATCACCACCCAATCGAGCGAGCCGCCGTCACGCTTGGCGCGCTGCAACTTCTGCTCCCACACCATCTCGCTATAAATGCTTGGGCGGATAATATTCATCGTCTTGCCGTCCACCGACGCCAGCACATCCAGATCGACGAAACTGTCGTTGATCGGGGTAATCACGGTATCGGCGAAGGAATGTGCCAGACGCGACAGATACGTGTCATTCCCCGGCGTATCGATCACCACAAAATCACAGGTCGTGAAGATCGACGCCAGCCCTTTGGCAAAACGCTCTTTCTCGTCTTTCACTGCATCTTCAGCGTTGGCCAGCGGGCTCTTCTGGATAATCACATGATGCGGCAACGGCAGCGATAACCCTTCGCTGGCCACCGTCTCACGACGATTCTCAATATAGCGTGACAGCGACTTCTGGCGGGAATCGATATCCATCGTCCCCACGGAGAACCCCATTCTGAGCAGCGCCACGATCAAATGCATGGTGGTCGTAGTCTTCCCGGACCCGCCTTTCTCGTTACCGACAACGATCACATGGGCGCGTTTGGGAGTGGCTGTTTCTTCGCTTGAGGTCATAGGATAGTCTGTATGGTTGCTGTTGGGGTGCCAAGCACCGCAGTTCCAACCACGTTAGCGAATGTTAAGGTATGTGTAAAGAGGGATTGGAATGAATATTAGACCCTGCCAGACAAACGCGTTTGTTTTTCTGCATTATAGTCCGCATATGCCTGATCTCTCAGTTCCTTACGCCCAAAAATCCTATTGGCACCAATGCGATCAAGATCGGTAGAGACAAACGGCCTTGTCTTTCCTGATCTTATTCCGCCATTCATCGCTGCTTCTTCTCTGTAAGCCGTTTTCAGTAATTCAACGCCCCATTCAGGGCTTTGCTCAGCATTAATACCAAACACGTGAATCGTTTTTCTCAGGTCAAACAGTTCATTTCTAAGATTGGCAAATGCTTTCTTATCATCAATGGAAGATCTCCTAAGTTCTGGAAATTTAATTTGCTTTTTCAGGTGGGCATAGCGCGCATCCTGTTCCACCAGAGCATCCATTTTTTTGTTAAAATCGTCTTTATAATGGTCATATTTGAGGTAAAACTGCTCACGCCTGTTCTTAAACCCACCGGATTTATCCTTTGCCCCTTTGCCCGGAAAAAGCTCGTCCAGTCTGATATCGCGCCAAGCCTCGTATACCGGGTGCGACAGGCGATCCACCTTCTCCAGTTCTTCGCTCTCCACCTTGATCTCACTAACGATACCGTGCGCCTGTCCTTCCGGGGCGCGGGCATTAGGTACCCGTTCATCGCATACCACATAACCGGTGCGGTCAAAGTAAAGACTGGATTTCAATTCCCACGGCTCCAGAAATAACCTATCCATCCGTTCTCCACCCACTCGTTTAGGAGGAAACCGGTCACGTAACAACATGAAGAAATCCTCGCCCACCTGCGGGTCTTTCGGCATAATGGTAATCCGCGACATATCCCTCAGCACATCCTGTAATAGGAAATCATCCTCACTTACTTGTTGAGCACGACGATCACGTGATTTCTTCTCTGCCCGTGCAGGCGCTTTTGGCCCCCGTTCTCTGATAAAAATATACTTGCCAGCATAACTGTTATCATTAATGGTACTGGCGCGCGGATCGGGAAACTCTTTAACAGGTTTTTGATCGGTCTTTTCCAGTCGGTTACTTCGCTGCCGTTCTTCATAAATGGATAAATGTGCGTAATATTGCTGCAACTCACTATTGTATTTAGCCATCCCATCTTCACCAACAATCTCTTCGGATGTTTTGATGAACCCTTTTTCTCTTAATTCATGTACCAGCTTCACCAGAGCCTTGCGAATCGCATCGTTGTCAGGACTCGCATCGTCATTACGGTTTTTGTTGCGAATGTCATCAATGTCTTTGTCTGTAAACGGCAACGGTTCACCATTAGCATTGACCTGCTTTAACACGTGTGAAATGGAGCTAATGCCTGAGAAATCAAATAATTCTTCCATCACATAGAGCTCCAGGCATGTGTCGGCAACTATCTTGATCAGATTATCCTGACGTTGCTCGGTTGACGGGAAAAGCTGCTTCCCATCCACAACACCACTATGTGCCTGAGATAAGGTTGTATCCTGATGCCATTTTCGCGCCCAAGCGTATGAATCATCAGGTGATCCTGTTTCCATACCAGAGTGTTTTGCCATAATTATCGTATTCTTTTCATGATGCTTTGCTTGAGTTGGGCTTCGCTTACCATTCGGCCTTTATCGATAATCTCCATAAAATCAAACGGCACAAACCCTTCGCCGGAGGCATATATTTCGCCCCTCACGCCCTCATTGCTGTCTTCGTCAGCAACGATCCTGCATGGCAATCCTTCCAGCAGATACGACCCAATATACTGTGCGTTATACTCAAGCATGGTTCCCTCCAAGACAAAGATACTAACTGTAATATATGAAAACTTTATGACAATAGGCATAAAAAAACCGGGGCACATGGCCCCGGCTTCATCTCAAACCCTGCTTTTCCCAGCTTAACTGCCGGTCATCGCGGATGGTTCTTCACCGGAACCATCGGATTCAGGGGCATCCGGCGCCGGCAATGGCTGCTGGTTCTGGTTGGCAGCATACTGCTTCTCCAGTTCCTTGTCGCGCGCACCGGCCAGCTTCTTGATCTTGTTGACCTGAGCACCGGTACCGGCAGGAATCAAACGCCCAACAATGACGTTCTCTTTCAGGCCGGACAGCTTGTCCTTCTTGCCGCCCACGGCTGCTTCTGTCAGCACGCGAGTCGTCTCCTGGAAGGAGGCGGCGGAAATGAAGGAGCGCGTCTGCAGCGATGCCTTGGTGATACCTTGCAGCACCGGCGTTGCCGATGCCGGGCGGTAACCCTCTTCCAGCGCCTTGGCATTGATCGCGTCAAACTCGTCGCGATCCACCTGCTCACCGGCGAGGAAAGTCGTCTCACCCGCATCATCGATTTCCACTTTCTGCAGCATCTGGCGCAGGATCACTTCGATATGCTTATCGTTGATCAATACCCCCTGCAGGCGGTAAACGGCTTGCACTTCGTTGACCATGTATTTGGCCAGTGCTTCCACACCCATCACGCGCAGAATATCATGCGGTACCGGGTTACCGTCCATCAGCAGATCACCTTTCTGCACGAAGTCGCCTTCCTGCACGGTAATATGCTTACCCTTCGGAATCAGGTATTCCACAGGCTCCTGCTGTTCCTCGTCCTTCGGACGCACGATCAGACGGCGCTTGTTCTTATAGTCCTTACCGAACTCGATCGTCCCTTCGATCTCACTGATGATCGCGTGATCTTTCGGCTTACGGGCTTCGAACAGCTCGGCCACACGCGGCAGACCACCGGTGATGTCACGGGTCTTCCCGGACTCACGCGGGATACGTGCCAGCACGTCCCCGGCGAACACTTCCTGACCGTCGGTGACGTTCAGAATCGCGTCCACAGGCAGGAAGTAACGTGCTTCCAGACCGTTCGCCATGGTGATGATCTCGCCCTTCTTGTCACGCAGCGCGATACGCGGCTTCAGATCCGCACCACGCGTCTGCTGACGCCAGTCGATAATTACCTTGCTGGAAATACCAGTGGCTTCATCGGTTTGCTCACGCAGAGATACACCGTCCACCATATCGCGGTAATGCGCGATACCGTTCTTCTCGGTGATGATCGGCATGGTGTATGGATCCCATTCAGCCAGCTTCTCACCTTGTTTCACGGTAGCGCCTTCTTTCACCAGCACCCGCGCACCATATGGTACTTTGAAGCGGGCACGCTCGCGGTTGTCTTCGTCACGCAGGACGATTTCACAGGTACGGCTCATCACCACCTGACGCCCTTTGGAGTCGGTCACCACGTTCTTGTTGGACAGTTCCATCGTCGCGTCGTGCGATGCTTCAACGCTGTTCTGCTCGGCACCACGCTGCGCCGCACCCCCGATGTGGAAGGTACGCATGGTCAGCTGAGTACCCGGCTCACCGATGGATTGCGCGGCGATAACACCAACCGCTTCACCCATATTCACCGGCGTTCCGCGTGCAAGGTCACGTCCGTAACATTGCGCACACACACCATTGGTGCTTTCACAGGTCAGCGCTGAGCGGATCAGGATGGATTCCACCCCGGCCTCGTCAATCTTCTCAACGATTTTCTCGTCGATCAACTGACCGGCTTTCACAATCTGCTCATCACTGGTCGGATGGAAGATGTCTTTCGCCGACGTCCGGCCCAGAATCTGATCGGCCAGCGGCACGATCACTTCACCACCATCGATGATGGCTTTGGACACCAGACCCTTGGCCGTGCCGCAATCATGCTCGGTGATGATGCAGTCCTGAGACACATCCACCAGACGGCGCGTCAGGTAACCGGAGTTAGCGGTTTTCAGCGCAGTATCCGCCAGACCTTTCCGTGCCCCGTGCGATGAGTTGAAGTACTCAAGTACGGTCAGCCCTTCTTTAAAGTTGGACACAATCGGCGTCTCAATGATCTCACCGGACGGCTTGGCCATCAGACCGCGCATCCCGGCAAGCTGCTTGATCTGCGCAGCGGAACCCCGCGCCCCGGAGTGTGCCATCATGTAAATGGAGTTGATGGAACGGGCGCTGCGTTTCCCTTCTTCGTTACCGATGGAAGAGATGTCCTGCATCATGTCCTCAGCCACACGCTCGGTACACTGAGACCAGGCATCGATCACCTTGTTGTATTTCTCACCAGAGGTAATCAGACCGTCGTTATATTGCTGCTCGAACTGTTTGACCTCTTTAAGCGTGGAAGACAGGTGCTTCTCTTTGCTCTTCGGAATAATCATGTCGTCCTTACCGAAGGAGATACCGGCCATACACGCATGCTTGAAGCCCAGCCCCATGATGCGGTCACAGAAAATCACCGTATCCTTCTGACCGCAGTGACGGTACACCGTATCGATCAGGTTGGAGATTTCCTTCTTGGTCAGTTGCTTGTTCAGCACCTCGAACGGAATGTTCTTGTTCTGCGGCAAATGCTCGGCAATGAGCATACGCCCCGGCGTCGCATCCACCAGATCGATAATCGGGTTGCCCTGACGATCCACCGTTGGGTAACGGCATTTGATCTTGGCGTGCAGCGACACGATCTTGCTATCCAGCGCCTGTTTCAGCTCGTTGAGGTTTGCGAAGACCATGCCCTCACCTTTCTCACCGTCTGATTCCAGCGACAGATAATACAGACCCAAAACGATATCCTGTGACGGCACGATAATCGGTTTCCCGTTCGCCGGGGACAGGATGTTGTTGGTAGACATCATCAGTACGCGTGATTCCAGCTGCGCTTCGATCGACAGCGGCACGTGTACGGCCATCTGGTCACCATCGAAGTCAGCGTTGAACGCCGCACAAACCAGCGGGTGCAGCTGAATCGCTTTCCCTTCGATCAGTACCGGTTCAAACGCCTGAATACCCAGACGGTGCAGCGTCGGTGCACGGTTCAGCAATACCGGATGCTCACGGATCACCTCAGAGAGGATATCCCACACTTCCGGACGTTCGCTTTCCACCATGCGTTTGGCCGCTTTGATGGTCGTCGCAATGCCGTAAATTTCCAGCTTCGCGTAGATGAATGGCTTGAACAGCTCCAGCGCCATCTTCTTCGGAATACCGCACTGGTGCAGCAGCAGTTCCGGACCCACCACGATCACCGAACGACCGGAATAGTCCACACGCTTACCCAGCAGGTTCTGACGGAAGCGACCCTGTTTCCCTTTCAGCATATCGGAGAGGGACTTCAGCGGGCGCTTATTGATGCCGGAAATCACGCGGCCACGGCGTCCGTTATCGAACAGCGCGTCCACGGCTTCCTGCAACATCCGTTTTTCGTTACGCACAATAATGTCCGGCGCGCGCAGTTCCAGCAGACGCTTCAGACGGTTGTTACGGTTGATCACACGGCGATACAGATCGTTCAGATCGGACGTCGCGAAACGGCCACCATCCAGCGGTACCAGCGGACGCAGATCCGGCGGAATCACCGGCACGACATTCAGGATCATCCATTCCGGACGGTTGCCGGACTCGATGAATGCTTCGATCAGTTTCAGGCGCTTCACCAGTTTCTTGCGCTTGGCATCGGAATTCGTTTCCGCCAGATCGGTACGCACCACAGCACGCTCAGCTTCCAGATCGATCGCAGACAGCAAATCCTGAATCGCCTCTGCGCCAATCTTGGCGGTGAAGGTGTCTTCTCCGTACTGATCCTGCGCATCGTAGAACTGATCTTCCGACAGCAGCTCGCCCTTCTTGAACGGCGACAGCCCCGGCTCAGTGACAATATAGCTCTCGAAATACAGCACGCGCTCCAGGTCTTTCAGCATCATGTCGAGCAGCAGACCAATGCGGCTCGGCAGAGACTTCAGGAACCAGATATGCGCCACCGGCGCCGCCAGTTCGATATGCCCCATACGCTCACGGCGCACTTTGGAGGTCGTCACTTCCACACCGCATTTCTCGCAGATGATCCCGCGATACTTCATGCGCTTATACTTACCGCACAGGCATTCGTAGTCCTTGATCGGGCCAAAGATACGTGCGCAGAACAGACCGTCACGCTCCGGCTTGAAGGTACGGTAGTTGATGGTTTCCGGCTTCTTCACCTCACCAAACGACCATGAGTGAATTTTCTCAGGGCTGGCGATGGAGATTTTAATCTCATCGAATTGTTTGGTGGAGCTCAGTTGCCCAAACATATGCATCAGTTCATGTGCCATGCCTTATTCTCCTTCTGCTGCGCTTTGAAGCGCTTGCAATGCGGCTTCGTCTTCATGTTCATGTTCAACCAGCTCAACGTTCAGGCCGAGAGAGCGAAGCTCTTTCACCATCACGTTGAATGATTCCGGAATCCCGGACTCGAAGGAATGATCCCCGCGAACGATGGAGTCATACACCTTGCTACGTCCGGCCACGTCATCGGATTTCACCGTCAGCATTTCCTGCAGCGAGTAGGCCGCACCGTATGCTTGCAGCGCCCAGCACTCCATCTCCCCGAAACGCTGGCCACCGAATTGTGACTTACCGCCGAGCGGCTGTTGCGTCACCAGACTGTATGGACCAATCGAACGGGCGTGAATCTTATCGTCTACCAGATGGTGCAGCTTGAGCATGTAGATATAGCCCACGGTCACCTTGCGGTCGAACGGCTCACCGGTGCGTCCGTCAACCAGCGTCACCTGACCGGAACTGTCCTGTCCGCCCTTCTCCAGCCATTCCACGATATCGCCTTCATGCGCACCGTCGAATACCGGCGTAGCGAACGGCACACCTTTTTTCAGGTTATGCGCCAGCTCGATCACCTCGTCTTCGTTCATGCCTTTGATTTCGGACTGGTTCTCCGGCTCAGGGTAGAATTCCAGCAGCTTCTTGCGAATCTCTTCCGCTGCTGCTTTCTTCTCTTTCTGTGCCTCGGAAATCGCTTCGCGAATCTGGCGTCCAAGCCCGGCAGCCGCCCAGCCCAGATGCGTTTCCAGAATCTGTCCCACGTTCATCCGTGACGGTACCCCAAGCGGGTTCAGCACGATATCGACCGCCGTTCCGTCTTCCAGATGCGGCATGTCTTCCAACGGGATAATCTTGGAGATCACCCCTTTGTTACCGTGACGTCCGGCCATTTTATCGCCCGGCTGCAGCTTGCGCTTCACCGCCACGAACACTTTGACCATTTTCAATACGCCCGGCAGCAGGTCATCGCCGCTTTGCAGCTTCTCAACCTTCTCTTCGAACCATTTGTTCAGACGTGCCACGGCTTCATCGAGCTGAGCTTTCAGCTCTTCTGCCGCTTTCATGTCTTTCTCGTCCTTCACGGCGATTTCCCACCACAAACCCTTCGGCGTGTCTGCCAGCAGGTCTTTGGTGATCTTGGTCTTGGCTTTGATGCCTTTCGGCCCTTTCACCACTTCCTTGCCAGAGAGCACATCTTCCAGACGGCCATAGATGAAACGCTCAATAATCGCGCGCTCGTCGTTACGGTCTTTCTCCAGACGCTCGATCTCGGATTTCTCAATCGCCAGATGACGCTCATCCTTCTCGATCCCGCGGCGGGTGAAGATTTTCACACCCACGACCGTCCCGGACATACCCGGAGACAGACGCAACGAGGTATCACGAACATCGGCGGCTTTCTCACCGAAAATCGCCCGCAGCAGTTTTTCTTCCGGCGTGACCGGAGATTCACTCTTCGGCGTCACCTTACCGACCAGAATATCGCCCGGCTTCAGCTCAGCACCAATATGCACCACCCCGATCTCATCGAGGTTGCGCAGCGCTTCTTCCCCGACATTCGGAATATCGCGGGTGATTTCTTCGGCACCCAGCTTGGTGTCGCGCGCCATCACTTCGAATTCCTCGATATGCACGGAAGTAAACACGTCATCCGATACCAGCTTCTCGGAAATCAGGATTGAATCCTCGAAGTTGTACCCATTCCACGGCATGAAGGCCACCAGCACATTACGTCCCAGCGCCAGTTCACCGAGGTCGGTGGACGGGCCGTCAGCCAGTACGTCACCGGCACTCACCGTGTCACCCACTTTCACCAGCGGACGCTGGTTGATACAGGTGTTCTGGTTGGAGCGGGTAAATTTCAGCAGGTTGTAGATATCCACACCCGGTGATCCGTCCGAGCTGTCCTTCTCGGACACACGTACCACCACACGAGCCGCATCGACCTGATCAACCACGCCGCCACGTTTGGCAACGGTGGTCACCCCGGAATCACGCGCCACCACTTCTTCCATGCCGGTACCGACCAGCGGTGCTTCTGCTTTCAGCAGCGGCACGGCCTGGCGTTGCATGTTGGAGCCCATCAGCGCACGGTTCGCATCGTCGTTTTCCAGGAACGGAATCAGCGCCGCAGCAACAGAAACCAGCTGCTTCGGCGACACATCCATATAGTCAATCTGATCCGGCGTCGACATCACGAAGTCACCAGCCTTACGGCAGCTAATCAGATCGGCTGTGAATTTACCGCTCTTATCCAGCTCGGCATTGGCCTGCGCAATCGCGTATTTGCCTTCTTCCATCGCAGACAGATACACCACTTCATCCGTCACCTTGCCGCTTTCCACTTTGCGGTACGGGCTTTCGATAAAGCCGTATTTATTCACACGCGCATAGGTCGCCATCGAGTTAATCAGACCGATATTCGGGCCTTCCGGCGTTTCAATCGGACAGATACGGCCATAATGCGTCGGGTGTACGTCACGTACCTCAAACCCGGCACGCTCACGCGTCAAACCACCCGGACCCAGAGCTGACAGACGGCGCTTGTGGGTAATCTCAGACAGCGGGTTGGTCTGATCCATAAACTGTGACAGTTGCGACGACCCGAAGAATTCGCGCACCGCCGCCACCAGCGGCTTGGAGTTCACCAGATCATGCGGCATCACCGTGTCGATATCGACAGAGCTCATACGCTCGATAATCCCGCGCTCCATGCGCAGCAGACCGATGCGGAACTGGTTTTCCATCAACTCACCCACGGAACGCACACGGCGGTTACCCAGATGATCAATGTCGTCAATCTCACCGCGACCGTCACGCAGGCCAACCAGCATGCGCACGGTTTCAATGATGTCTTCTTTGGTCAGCACGCCTACCGTCTCGTCGGAACTGCCGAGATTCAGGCGTGAATTCATTTTCACACGGCCCACCGCAGACAGGTCATAACGCTCAGCTTCGAAGAACAGCGAGTTAAACAGCGCTTCCGCCGCTTCCGGCGTCGTCGGCTCACCCGGACGCATCACGCGATAAATATCGAGCAGCGCTTCCTCACGGGTAGCATTCTTATCGGCCACCAGTGAGTTACGGATATAGGAACCAACATTGACGTCGTCGATCGACAGTACGGACAATTCTTTC
The DNA here is from genome assembly GCA_030430795.1 of Alphaproteobacteria bacterium. Taxonomy (GTDB): domain Bacteria; phylum Pseudomonadota; class Alphaproteobacteria; order Rickettsiales; family UBA998; genus JAUIJX01. The sequence goes on from JAUIJX010000022.1 coordinate 13,430, forward strand.
AGCCCGGCTTCCTCGATCTGCGCCATCGTGTCTTTGGTGATTTCATCGCCTGCTTCAGCGTAGATTTCACCGGTAGAGGTATTGACGATGTCGGTCGCCACAAACTTACCGATCATTTGCTCATCGGTGAACAGCAGTTTCTTCAGACCGCTCTCTTCCAGCTTTTTCGCCTTACGCGGAGTGATCTTGGTGCCGGCTTCTTCAATGGCCTTACCGGTTTTGGCATCGACCAGATCGAATGCCAGCTTCACGCCTTTATACGCATCGGCATTGAAGTCGATCTCCCAGCCCTTCTTCTGCTTCTTATACTGGTCAGCATCGTAGAAGGTAGAGAGGATTTCAGCCGTATCCATACCAATGGCGCGCAACAGCGACGTCACTGGAATCTTACGGCGGCGGTCGATACGCGCATACACGATATCCTTGGCATCGAACTCGAAGTCCAGCCAGGAACCGCGGTAAGGGATCACACGGGCAGAAAACAGGATTTTACCTGAAGAATGTGATTTTCCTTTGTCATGGTCGAAGAATACACCCGGGGAACGGTGCATCTGCGACACAATCACGCGCTCGGTACCATTGATAATGAACGTCCCGTTATCGGTCATCAACGGGATATCGCCCATGTAGACGTCCTGCTCTTTAATGTCCTTGATTTCGCGGGCGCCGGTATCTTCATCGACAATCCACACGATCAAACGCAGGGTCACACGCAACGGTGCGGAGAAGTTGATGCCGCGCTGACGGCATTCTTCCACATCGTATTTCGGGGGATCAAACGTGTACGACACATATTCCAGCGTGGAGGTCTCGGAGAAATCCTTGATCGGGAAAACGGATTTCATCACCCCGTGCAGACCGGCATCGGAAAGATCGGTAGCCGGAGTGCCTACCTGCAGGAACTGATCGTAAGAGTTTTTCTGTACCTCAATGAGGTTTGGCATGGTGTGCGCGACACGAATCTTGCCAAAATTTTTACGGATACGTTTACGTGACGTAAAGCTATGCGCCTGTGCTGCATTCGACTTCGCCATGAGAATCCCCTTTTCTACTGCGTGAGGGCACGCAACGATATAATGGTTGGTGGTGTACAGGGAATGATGACGTCAGACAGAAAGCAACGCAGCATGACCTGCACGTAAAAACGCGCACGGGGGCATTGCCGACAGCAATGCCCCGAGCGGGTATTAAACGCTTACGTTACTTGAGTTCAACGGTAGCGCCTGCTTCTTCAAGCTGCTTCTTGAATTTCTCAGCATCATCTTTGCTGACACCTTCTTTCAGCGGCTTCGGAGCAGACTCAACCAGATCTTTTGCCTCTTTCAGGCCCAGACCGGTGATCGCACGAACTTCTTTAATCACGTTGATTTTCTTGTCGCCGGCAGCAGCCAGTACAACCGTGAATTCATCTTTTGCTTCTTCAGCAGCGCCACCAGCAGCCGGTGCAGCACCAGCAGCAGCAACAGCAACCGGAGCAGCAGCAGACACGCCCCATTTGTCTTCCAGCAGCTTTGAAAGTTCAGCTGCTTCAAGAACCGTCAGAGCAGACAGTTGTTCTACGATTTCATCCAAGTTTGCCATGTTTAGTCCCCTATTGTTAATCAGTCTATTGCGAAACTATAATCCTAAATTCTTATGATCCAGATGCACCATAAGCACCAAACACACGCGCCAGCTGCCCGGCAGGCGCCTGTGTAACACCAGCAATACGAGTTGCAGGTGTTTTGAGCAGCGAAACAATCTTCGCTCTCAGCTCATCCAGCGACGGCAGTTTAGCCAGCGCTTGAATCTCTTGAATATTGAGCACTTTCCCACCGAAAGCACCGCCAACCATGACCAGCTTGTCATTATCGTTGGCAAAATCATTAATCACTTTAGCCGCCGATACCGGGTCAGTCGCATAGGCAACTGCGGTCGGGCCGGTGAACATATCGCTCAGTTCTTCGTAGCTCGTGCCTTTCAGCGCCAGCTTCGTCAGGCGGTTCTTGGTCACCTTGAAGGACGCGCCAGCGTCACGCACTTTACCGCGCAGATCACTGATCTCAGCAACGGTCAGGCCTTTATATTGGGTAACGATCAGGATTTCCGCATTGGAAAATCCGCCATTCATATCTTCAACCCATTGTTTCTTCTGTGCGCGATCCACGACTACACTCCTTACAATCTGTTACGCGGCCAAATCCGCAACATCCAGCGACACACCAGGCCCCATCGTGGAAGACAGTGACATCTTCTTCAGATACGTACCCTTGGCGGCAGAAGGCTTCGCTTTATTCAGCGCATCCACCAGTGCCTTAATATTCTCTGCCAGTTCCTTCTCACCGAAGCTGACTTTCCCAATACCGGCATGCACGATCCCGGCTTTTTCCACACGGAATTCCACCTGACCGCTTTTCGCTGCTTTCACAGCCGCAGCCACATCCGGCGTCACCGTACCCAGTTTCGGGTTCGGCATCAGACCACGTGGGCCAAG
>JAUIJX010000023.1 GCA_030430795.1 Alphaproteobacteria bacterium
TACTACGCCAACTACCTGAAATTTGCCGAGCGCGCCCGCACCGAAGCCATCCGTGAATGCGGCATTGAGCAATCCGTCATGCTGGGGGAGGAGCGCATGGGCTTCGTGGTCTCGCGCTGCGCGATTGACTATAAAGCCCCCGCCACGCTCGATGACATCGTGATGCTGGAAACGGAGCTTAAACAGCTGGGTGGTGTGCGCATGCAATTGCGCCAGCGTTTGCTGCGGGAGGAGGCCTTATTATCCGAAGTGGATGTCGACGTGGTGATGGTTGATGCCTATCTCAAGCCGGTGCGCATCCCGGAGAAAATCGTTACCCTGATTACCAAAAAACTGAAAGTGATGGAGCCATCCAATGCATAAAAGGAGACACCAATGCCTGTAGATACCGCCGTCGAAAAGGTGGACAGCCAGACCCTCGAAGGGTCGATCGCCGTTGCCACCGACATGTCCATGTGGGGCATGTTCATGCAAGCCGATTTCGTGGTGAAGTCGGTGATTATCCTGTTGTTGCTGGCGTCGTTCTGGAGCTGGGCGATCATCTTCGACAAATACATGCGCTTTAAAACCATCAAGTTCCGCGCCGATAAATTCGAGCAGTCCTTCTGGTCAGCGGATGCGCTTGACACCTTCTATGAAAAGGTCAAAAAACGTGCGAGCCATCCCTATGCATTCGTATTCATCGCCGCGATGGAAGAATGGTTTCGCTCCGGTGAGCAGGGCAACGCCACCCGCAACCGCGCCGCGCTTTCCAACGAGCATGTGCGTGAACGCATCTATCAGATCATGACCGTCGCCCGCAACCGTGAGCTGGACGATCTGGAAAAAGGGCTGGGCTTCCTCGCCACCGTCGGGTCTTCTGCGCCGTTCATCGGGCTGTTCGGCACCGTCTGGGGGATCATGAACAGCTTCCAGTCCATCGCCCTGTCCAAGAACACCTCGCTGGCCGTGGTCGCGCCGGGGATTGCCGAGGCGCTGTTCGCCACCGCCATTGGCCTGCTGGCCGCCATCCCGGCGGTGATTGCCTACAACAAATTCTCCAACGAGCTGGCGAAATTCTCTGGCCGTCTGGAAGACTGGTGCACGGAGTTCCATGCACTGCTCTCTCGCCAGACCGATACCAAGCGGAGGTAGCGCATGGCGATGATGATGGGATCCAAAGGTGGCCGCGGGCGTGGCTACCGCAAAAACAGTTTCACGGAAATCAACGTCACCCCGTTGGTCGATGTCATGCTGGTGCTACTGGTCATTTTCATGATCACCGCGCCGATGATGACCGCGGGCGTCACTGTTGACCTGCCGGAATCCGCCGCCGCGCCGGTGGAAGGGCAGGATGAACCGCTGACCATCACCATTAAAAAAGATGGCCGCGTCTTCATTCAGGAAACCGAGGTGAAGCTGGGAGAATTACAGGACAAGCTCGGCGCCATCGCCGGGGAGAACAAGCAGACCCGCATCTTCGTGCGCGGGGATAAGGGCATTGACTACGGCACCGTCATGGAAACGGTGGGTGAGGTCAACGCCGCGGGCTTCCTGAAAATCGCCCTGATTACCGAAGGACTGGAAGGCGCCAGGCGCCGCCGCTGACGAGGAGCCGGATGGAACGAGGCATATACTATTCCGCAGGTCTGCACCTGGCGATGTTGTTTCTGGCGTGGTTCGGGCTGCCGCATCTGTTCGACCGCGATCTGGAGCCGGAGCCGGTGGTGATCACGCTGGAGCAATTGCCGATCAAGGACATCACCAACGTCAAACCGTCCGAGAAAAAACCTGCCGTCGACAAACAGAAGAAACCGAGCAAGACCACCAAACCTGCGCCACCGGTGAAAAAGAAGGTGGAAAAGCCGGAGCCGAAAAAGGAAGCGGTGAAGATTCCGGACAAGGAAAAGCCGAAGCCTAAAGAGAAAGAAAAAGAGCCGGATAAGAAGAAACCGAAAGAGAAGGAAGACCTCGACGCTATTCTAAAGAGTGTGCGTGAGGCCGCGCAATCCGAGGACAAGGACAAGAAGAAAGAGAAGGACTCCGCGCCGGAGAAAGCCAGCACTTCGGAGAAATACGACCCGACCATCCCGCTCTCCATCACCGAGAAGGACGCCATCATCAGCCAGTTCCGCCGTTGCTGGCGTATGCCTGCCGGTGCACGCGGTGATTACGACCTCCGCGTCATCGTCCATGTCAAACTCAACCCGGATGGCAGCGTGCTCAGTTCCAAACTCGACAACAGCCACCGCAGCCGCTACGGCAACGACACCTTTTTCCGTGCTGCTGCGGACAGTGCCCGCCGTGCGGTGCAGATGTGCAGCCCCATCCAGGGATTATCGCCCGATAAATACAATGCATGGAAAGATATGGAGTTGACCTTTGATCCGAAAGATTTACTGTACTAGCCACATTGTTAAATGAGAGATTGCCATGCAGCGCTATGTTTTCCTGATTGTATCGTTTCTGTTTATCCTCGCGGCGCCACAGGCGCACGCGGCACTCAAGCTGGACATCACCCGCGGGAATTTTGACCCGCTGCCGATTGCCGTCGCCGACCTCACCTCCAATGCCGGTGACTCGGGCAAAATCGGGCAGGATATCGCCAAAGTCATCAGCGCCGATCTCGAGCGCTCCGGCCTGTTCCGCCCCATCGGCAAAGGCGCCTTCATTGAGAAAGTTGGCTTTGACTTCAGCATCCCGCGTTATCCTGACTGGCGTCAGATCAATACGCAGGCGCTGGTAACGGGCACGGTCGTCAATACCGGGCCGGGCAAAATGAAAGTGGTGTTTCGCCTGTGGGACATCTACGGCGAGCAACAGATCGCCGGCAAGGAATACAATACCTTCACCAAACACTGGCGCCGCGTCTCCCACCTGATCGCTGACGAAATCTACAAGCGCATCACCGGGGAAGACGGTTATTTCGACACCCGCATCGTCTATGTGTCCGAATCCGGCAGCGCCACCCGCCGCGTCAAGCGTCTGGCCATCATGGATCAGGACGGCGAGAACCATAAATTCATCACCAGTGGCCGTCACCTCGTGCTGACGCCGCGTTTCTCGCCGAACACACAGGAAATCCTCTATCTTTCCTATGAAAAAGGCAAACCGCGCGTCTTCATCCGCGACCTGCAAACCGGCCGTCAGGACGATCTGGGCTCGTTCCCCGGCATGTCTTTCGCGCCGCGCTTCAGTGATGACGGCAACCGCGTCGTCTTCTCCATCGCCGATGGCGGGACCACCAATATCTATGAAATGAACCTGCGCAGCCGCAACCGCGTGCAACTGACCCGCACGCCGGGCATCGACACCTCACCGTCCTATTCACCGGACGGCAAGCAGATCGTCTTCAACTCCGACCGTGGCGGCTCGCAGCAGCTCTACGTCATGAGTGCAGGCGGCGGCAATGTACGACGCATCAGCTTCGGGGACGGGCGTTACGGGACGCCGGTCTGGTCGCCGCGTCAGGATTTGATTGCCTTCACCAAGATGTCCGGAGGCCGTTTTGCCATCGGTGTGATGCGCTCGGACGGCAGCGGTGAGCGCATTCTGGATGAGGCATGGCTGGCGGAAGGGCCAACCTGGGCGCCGAATGGCCGGGTGCTGATGTACACCAAGCAGGCCGGGCCGCGTTCGCGCACACGCATCTATTCTATTGATATTACTGGACATAATCTACGTGAAGTGTTGACCCCGGCGGATGCGTCTGACCCGGCATGGTCACCATTGTTGCCGTAATGGCACGACGGAAACTCAACATGTCTCTCAGGCCGGAAGCCTTAAAATTCTCGTTGATTTTCCCGCGCGTTTATCTATAGATGCAGGTACGGTATATTAGCAATTAGGAGAACATTATGAATATTGCGCTAAAAATCGGTATTGCAGCCTCTGCGCTGCTGTTGCTCGCAGCTTGTGAAACCCCGCCTCGTGACGGTGCCAGTGAAACCGGCGCTGACGGCCTGTACGGCTACGATGGCGATGGTGCCAACGGTGGCAGCATCTTTGGTCCTAACGTGAGCGACCGCGTATTCTTTGCGCTGGATAGCTCAGTGGTAAACAGCCAGGGTCAGGCGACGCTGGAGCGTCAGGCGGCTTGGCTGCGTAGCAATGATAACGTGAACGTTGTAGTGGAAGGTCACTGTGACGAGCGCGGTACGCGTGAATACAACCTGGCACTGGGTGAGCGTCGCGCAACGGCTGCGAAAAACTACCTCGTAAGCCTTGGCATTCCTGCCAGCCGTATCGGTACGGTGAGCTATGGTAAAGAACGCCCTGCTGTTGTTGGCAGCGGTGAGTCTTCATGGTCTCAGAACCGTCGTGCGGTAACGGTGCTTGCGCGCTAGTTTCGCAGCGTAACCAAACGAATAAAACCGCCGGCTGGTCTTCGGACTATCGCCGGCGGTTTTTTTATGTATGGTAGATAGTCTGAGCAAAGGAAGTTATCATGGCTAAATATCTAGTGTCTGCCTGTGTTTGCGTACTGTTGTCCGGCGTAATGCTCCCGGTGCAGGCGCGCAGTTATCAGGAGAGTGAATTGCGCTCTCGTCTGGCCAAGCTGGAGCGTGAAGTGGAATACATGCAGCGCGGCAATGTTGGTGGTGCGGCGCCATCTGGTGTCGGTGCGGCCAATGCCACGGCACGCCTCGGCGAGATGGAACAGGAACTCAGAAACCTGCGCGGCATGATCGAGCAAAACGACTTCCAGATCCGCAAGCTTAAAAGCGAGATGGAAGCTATGGCCAAGGACATGGAATTCCGCCTCAATGCGATGGAGAAAAGCGGCGCTACGGCGGGTGATTCGGCATTTGAGGATGAAGATAACCAGTGGCAGGACCCGTCAGCCCCCACGGAGCCACCGCAGGGCATGACGCCGATGCCGAAGAAGGAGGAGAAAGTTGAGGCCAAGCCGCCATCCCTCGACATCAAGATTCATACCACGCCGCCCGCACAGGCGCAGGAAGCTGAGAATGAGGTGCGTATCATCCCGAAATTCGACTCCCCGAAAGACCATTATAACTACGCCTTTTCCCTGATGAACCGCGCGCAATACGCCAAAGCGGGGGATGCCTTCCAGTCATTTCTGGATACCTACCCCAATGACCCGCTGATCAGCAATGTCTATTATTGGCTGGGTGAGACCTATTACGTGCAGGAGAATTACGTCAAAGCGGCGGATGCCTTCAGCAAGGGTTTCGAGACCCGTCCGGACGGTGGAAAAGCGCCGGATAACCTGCTGAAACTGGGCATGGCGCTCAATCTGAACGGCAAAAAAGATCAGGCCTGTGTCGTGCTGGGGCAACTGCTCAGCAAGTTTAAGGGACGCGCGGATTCCGTGCTGGCCAAGGCAACGCGGGAACGCGAGGCACTGGGTTGTGCACGCTGACACCGCATATCGTCTGAATACGGACAGCGAGGCGATTGGGCGGGGCGAGTTTGATGCACTGATGGCGGCGCTGCCGCTGCCCGGTGCGCTCTCTCACATCGCGGTTGCCGTCTCCGGCGGCGCTGACAGCATGGCGCTGCTCTGCCTTGCCCGTATCTGGGCGCTGCATCATCATACCAAACTCTCTGCGTTGGTGGTCGATCACGGCCTGCGCCCCGAATCGGCGGATGAGGCCGCGCAGGTCAAAACATGGGCACAAGCGCTCGGCGTACCCTGCGATATCCTGACCCCCGATCATCCCATCACCGGCGGCAATACGCAGGCATGGGCGCGTGACATGCGCTACCGCCTGATGGCTGACTGGTGCCGCGCGCACCGGGCCGATGCCCTGCTGGTCGCGCATCACGCGCAGGATCAGTTGGAAACCATGCTGATGCGGCTGGTGCGTGCCAGCGGTGTCGAGGGGCTGGCGGCCATGCGTCCGCTGACCGAGAAACACGGCATTCCCGTGCTGCGCCCGCTTCTGTCGGTCACCAAACAGCAACTCATCGCCACCCTGCAGGCATCCGGGCAGGCATGGCTGGAAGACCCGTCCAACCAGTCAGAGCGCTACACCCGCAATCGCCTGCGTCAGGTTGCCGAAACCCTGATGGAAGAGGGGCTGAGTGCTGATCGCATCGCCACCGTCAGCAAACAACTGGCCGATACCAGCGACTTTCTGGCCGAACGCGTGGCCGATGCCTTAAACGCCCATGTCACCATCCATGATGCGGGTTATGCCGACTGCCCGCTCGACCTCTTCGCCACCCTGCCGGGCGAGATCGGCTGGCGCGTGCTGCGTACCCTGCTCGCCACCATCAGCGGCGAGGCTCTGCCGGTGCGTAGTGACAAACTCATGCCGCTTTATCATCTGCTGGTGGAGCGCCAGCTCTACAAACCCCGCACGCTGGGTGGCTGCCTGCTGGTGCCGGACGCCAAGAAAGGCCGCCTCTTCATTGGCCGCGAACTGGCGGCAATCCGTGACAAGGCATTGATTAACAAGCATGAAACGAAGTGGGATGGTCGCTTTGCTGTTGCCATTGATGGGGTGCCGGAGCAGAAAATGTGGGTGGATGCGCTGGGTGAGTCCGCGCTGGCGGAATTACAACTGGCGGTGTTGCCTGCCATCCCCAAAGCGATCATGGCCACATTTCCGGCATTATGGGGGGTTGACGGGCTGCTGGCGGTACCCCATATCAACTATAGCTCACCGGCAGTGAATGCCCGGAACGTCAGAATGCGATTCGTGCCCGCAAAACCGCTTGCAGGCCGCCGGTGAACTGGTATTTAATGAGCGGACACGAAAGAGAAGGAATCGATGCCGAATCTGGGACGTAACATGATCATCTGGCTGGGCGGCCTGATCTTGCTGGTGATCTTATTCAAAATGTTTGAAGGGGGAATGGAGCAGGGCAACCATGTCCGCATGGCCTTCTCTGACTTTCTGGTCAAGGTGAGCGCGGGTGACATCTCCGACGTCACCATCCGCCAGTCTGCGGATGAGGGCACTGAAATCACCGGTCATTTCACCGATGGCTCCAGCTTTATCACGCAGGCTCCGGCCTATCCCGACCTCGTCAACGTCCTCACCGAGAACAACGTCAAAATCTCCGCCGTGCCGATGAAAACGGTCATGAGCGGCATCTGGGGCACGCTCTTCTCATGGTTCCCGTTCTTCCTGTTGATCGGGGTCTACATCTTCTTCATGCGACAGATGCAGAGCGGTGGCCGCAGCGGCGGTGCTATGGGCTTCGGTAAATCCCGTGCCCGTATGCTCAATGAAAAGACCGAGCGCAAAACCTTCGAGGACGTCGCCGGGGTGGACGAAGCCAAGGAAGAACTCGAAGAAGTCGTCGATTTCCTCAAAGACCCGGGCAAATTCCAGCGTCTTGGCGGCAAAATCCCTAAAGGCTGCCTGCTGGTCGGCCCTCCGGGGACGGGGAAAACCCTGCTGGCGCGTGCCATCGCCGGTGAAGCGGAAGTGCCGTTCTTCACCATTTCCGGCTCCGATTTCGTCGAAATGTTCGTTGGTGTCGGTGCCAGCCGTGTGCGCGACATGTTCGAACAGGGCAAGAAAAACGCTCCCTGCATCATCTTCATCGACGAGATCGATGCCGTTGGCCGCCACCGTGGCGCCGGGCTGGGCGGCGGTAACGATGAGCGCGAGCAAACCCTGAACCAGTTGCTCGTGGAAATGGACGGATTCGAGGCCAATGAGGGCGTCATCCTGATCGCCGCCACTAACCGTCCCGATGTGCTGGACCCGGCCTTGCTGCGTCCCGGCCGTTTCGACCGTCAGATCGTGGTGCCGAACCCGGACATCGCCGGGCGTGAGAAAATCTTGCAGGTCCATATCAAGAATGTCCCGACCTCGCCGGATGTAGATACCCACATTATCGCGCGCGGCACGCCGGGCTTCTCCGGTGCCGACCTCGCCAATCTGGTCAATGAGGCGGCGCTGCTGGCGGCGCGGCGTGACAAGAAACTGGTCACCATGCGTGAGCTGGAAGAGGCCAAGGACAAGGTCATGATGGGTACCGAGCGCAAATCGATGGTGATGAGCGACGACGAGAAAAAGATGACCGCCTACCACGAAGGCGGCCACGCCATTGTCGGCCTGAACTGCCCGGCCTCCGATCCGATCCACAAAGCCACCATCATCCCGCGCGGCCGTGCGCTGGGGATGGTGATGCGCCTGCCGGAAGCGGACAAGCTCTCCTACCACCGTGATAAAATGCATGACGATCTGGCGGTGGCGATGGGTGGCCGCGTCGCCGAAGAGTTGATCTTCGGTTATGACAAAGTCTCAAGCGGCGCCTCGTCGGACATTCAATATGCCACCAAACTGGCGCGCGCGATGGTCACGCAATGGGGCATGAGCGATGAGCTGGGCCCGATCAATTACGGCTCTGACCAGCAGGAAGTCTTCCTCGGCCAGAGCTGGACGCAGGAGCGCACCGTCTCTGATCAGACCGCTGCCAAGGTCGATGCCGAAGTTAAACGCGTGGTCGAGGAGGCGCATGAACGCGCCAAGAAAATCCTCACCGACCATGAGGAAGACCTGCATGTGCTGGCCAAGGCGCTGCTCGAATACGAAACCCTGAGTGGCGAGGAGATCAAATCCCTGCTGGATGGCAAGGAGATCAACCGCAAAGCCACGGAGAGCGCCAAATCCAAACCGGCCAAATCCACCATGCCGTCGAAGCGCACGACCACGACCAGGAAGAAAGTGGACGACGATGCCAAAGACGACAAGCCGGCAGCCAAAAAGACGACCAAAGCCAAAAGCAAGGACGACGATAATAAAGACGACTAGTCGGGAGTAGCGATGACGCGACAATATTTTGGAACTGACGGCATCCGTGGCCGTGCCAATGTTGAACCGATGGATGCGGCGACCGCACTGAAAGTCGGCATGGCCGCCGGGCTGGAATTCAACCGCGGCGATCACCGCCACAAAGTCGTCATCGCCAAGGATACGCGCCTGTCCTGTTACATGATCGAATCGGCATTAACGGCGGGTTTTCTATCCGTTGGCATGGATGTACTACTGGTCGGCCCGATGCCGACCCCGGCGGTTGCCATGCTCACCCGCTCCATGCGCGCCGATATCGGCGTTATGATCTCCGCCTCCCACAACCCCTATCACGACAACGGCATCAAGCTGTTCGGCCCCAATGGCAGTAAACTTTCCGACGAAAAAGAGATGGCCATTGAGGCTAAAATAGCCACCATTTCGACCGGTGATTGTGTCGACTCGGTCAGCATTGGCCGCGCCAAGCGGATTGACGATGCCCATGGCCGCTACATCGAGCATACCAAGCAGGCATTCCCGCGTCATTTGCGTCTGGACGGCCTCAAAATCGTTGTCGATTGCGCCAACGGCGCCGCCTATAAAATCGCTCCGCTGATCCTGTGGGAACTGGGCGCGGAAGTCATTCCGCTCGGTGTCTCGCCCAATGGCATGAACATCAATGAGGGCTGCGGCTCCCTCCACCCGGAAGACATGTGCAAGCGGGTCGTCAGCGAAGGGGCGGATATCGGCATTGCGCTCGATGGCGACGCCGACCGCGTCATCATCTGCGATGAAAAAGGCCGCCTCGTTGACGGCGATAACGTGCTCGCCACCATCGCCACCTACTGGAATGAAACGGGACGGCTGCGAAATAAAACCGTGGCGGCGACGCAGATGTCCAACCTCGCTTTTGAGCATTACCTGACCGATAACGGCATGCAGATGATCCGCACGCAGGTCGGCGACCGCTATGTCATCGACGCCATGCGCCAGCATGATCTGAATCTCGGCGGCGAACAATCCGGCCACATCATCCTGCGCGACCATTGCACCACTGGCGACGGGCTGGTGGCGGCGCTGCAGGTCATGGCGGTGATGTTGGAGAAAGACCAGCCGCTCAGTCAGTGCGGTCTGTTGTTCGATCCCATGCCGCAAATCCTCAAAAACGTCGTCTTTCAGGGCGGCAATCCGCTCGATGCCCCATCGGTACAGAAAGCCATTGCCGAGGTGGAAGCCACGCTGGGTGAATCGGGGCGGGTGTTTATCCGCAAATCCGGCACCGAGCCGAAGATCCGTGTGATGGTGGAAGGCGAAGACGCCGCCGCCATTGAACGCCATGCCGATACCCTCTGCGCCGTTATCGAAGAGGAAGCCACCAAGGCTGCCTAAGCCCCCGTGTCCCACTCGCTTCCACGTATATTGATCATTGCCGGCTCGGACTCCGGCGGCGGTGCTGGCATTCAGGCTGACCTCAAAACCGTGATGGCGCTGGGCGGCTATGCTGGCACGGCCATCACTGCGCTCACCGCACAAAACACGCAGGGCGTCGACGGCATTCTTGACGTGCCACCTGAATTTATCCGCCAACAGGCCAATATGTTTCTTGACGATATCGGCGCTGACGCCATCAAAACCGGCATGTTGCACAACCATGCGGTCATCGCTGTCGTGTCTGATTTGCTTGCTGAACATGCATTCAGTGGGCCGCTGGTGGTCGACCCGGTGCTGGTTGCCAAGGGCGGCGCACGGCTGCTGGAACCGGAGGCCGAGGCGGCGCTGAAAGCCGAATTGTTGCCACGTGCCACCGTGCTGACGCCCAATATTCCGGAAGCGGAGGTGCTGACCGGCATGGAGATCACCTCGCCGGACGATATGAAACGCGCGGCGGAGGCGCTGCTGGAAATGGGTGCAAACGCTGTGCTGGTCAAAGGCGGGCACCTGCCGGGCGAACGGCTCACCGACCTGCTGATGGATGCAAACGGCGAACATCGCTACGAGTCCACGCGCATCGCTACGCCGCACACCCACGGCACCGGCTGCACGCTGGCCTCGGCGCTGGCGACACTGCTGGCGCAGGGGCATGATCTGCCTCAGGCGGTCGAGCGGGCGCGGGCTTACGTGCGCACCGCCATCCGCGAAGCGCCGGGGCTGGGGAAGGGGCATGGCCCGCTCGCCCATGCCAATAGCTATAAAAATGGTTGATTTGTGAGGGAAACGGGGTTATATACTCCCCCCTCGAACATAAGCTCGAAGCAAAAGGATGAGCGCGATGAAAAAAGATATACACCCGGATTACCACGAAATTACCGTGAAAATGACCGATGGTTCGACCTTTAAGACCCGTTCTGTATGGGGCAAGGCGGGCGACCAGCTGCAACTGGACGTGGACACCAAAACGCACCCGGCATGGGTGGGTGGTATGCACCTGAAGAAAACCGGTCAGATGGACAAATTCGCCTCCAAGTTCGGTAATATCAATTTCGGTGGCAACGCTGCGAAGCCGGAAGAGAAGAAAGACGACGCTTCCGCGTAACGGTTCAATACCAGCTTTCGGTATTCAGTCTGTCATTCCCGTGAAAACGGGAATCCCTACCATATAGATTCCCGCGTGCGCGGGAATGACAACCCAACGTCTCGTCATTGCGAGGAGGCCATTGGCCGACGCGGCAATCCAGCCTTTATCCCCTTCTCCCATGGGGAGAGGGTTAGGGTGAGGGGTAAAAAGAAAAACTTAGTGAGGGGTTGTAATAAGAAACTCATTGCGACAGCAATGCATTCCCTAACCTCTAATCCCTCTATTCCACCACGCCTGCGCGGTGCTCACCGCACCATGAAAAAGTAGCTATAATGGCTCAAAGGAACACTTCTTCGACGTCTACGGACGATTTTTGTCCCACTTTGGGAAAATCACGACCGATCCAGTCATGGGCGGCCTGTTTCCCGATATCCCGCAAATGCTGTAGGAAATCCCAGTCGGCATTAAGTTTGCTGGAGCGCCCAAACGCCGCCATCAACTCCCCGGCTTCAATCAGATGCAGCCGGATATCCTTATATTCATTCCCGGAAACCTTGTCCTTTTCCAGCAGCTTTTTCACGAACTGGATCGCCCGGATTTCCGACATTAGCCCGGCATTGAAACTGATCTCATTCACCCGATCGAGAATATCCGGCGCCTTGGTCGGCACCTCCTCGACATAGAGCGGGTTGATCTGGATCAGCAGCACATCCTCCGCCGCACAATGGTAAAACAGCGGGAACAGCGCCGGATTCCCGGTATAGCCGCCGTCCCAGTATGGCTCGCCCTCTATCTCCACCGTCTTGAAAATAAACGGCAGGCAGGCCGATGCCATTACCGCATCCAGCGTGATCTCTGGCATTTGAAACACCCGAATCTTCCCGCTTTTCACCTGCGTGGTATTGATAAACAGCTTGAGCTTCTTGTTCTTCCGGATCATCTCAAAATCGATCATATCGTCGAGAATCCCGCGCAACGGGTTCACATCAAACAGATTAAACTGATAGGGCGAGAAAATCCGCGTCAGGAAATCAAGCGCCATGAAGGACGGCGAGAATTCCAGCGTGGTATTCCCGAGCATCCGGTCGATGATGGTCGGCTGCAACGGCGACATCTTGGCCGACACGCTGACTTTGAACCAGAAATCCGCCAGCATGTGCCGCGCATAATCGGCGCCACCTTCAATGTAACCTTGCGCAAACACCACCGCGTTGACTGCTCCGGCGCTGGTGGCGGTGATCGCCTCCACCTCCAGCTGGTCGTGATCGATCAGCGTATCCAGCACCCCCCAGGTAAACGCGCCATGCGCGCCGCCGCCCTGCAGCGCGAGGTTGATCGGGATACGGGATTTCTTAGGTGTGGCCATCAGGATTTAAAGAATTGTTCCGCGGCACTTCCGGCCGATTGCTTGCGTGTGATATCCTGACGTGTGCGCTCAATCTCGCTCTCCAGCCAGACGATATACTCCTGGAGTTCCTCAATACTGAGATTCTCCAGATTCAGCGGCTCCGGTTCGTTTTTCTTTTTGGGTAAATCGTCGTCAAGAAACATATGGCAAACTGGTAATAGAAAATAAATAATACCACCGTATTATTCTGTCTTTATTGATGCAATCAAGCGAAACCTGATGAGTAAAGAGCAATTGAACATACCGGCAACCATGCTGGCATGGCAGATTATCCCGGACGGCAACGGCGACATGGTGCTGCGTGAGATGGATACGCCTGCCCCTGCGGAAGGCGAGATTCTCATTAAAACCTCCCATGCTGGCATCAACCGTGCCGATATTTTCCAGCGCGAAGGCACTTATCCCGCGCCGGTGGAGACCAACCATGTGCCGGGGCTGGAGCTTTCCGGCGAAGTGGTGGCGTTGGGTGAGGGGGCGAAAAGATATAAGGTGGGCGATAAGGTGTGTGCCATTACCATCGGCGGCGGCTATGCCGAATATTGCACAGTACCTGCCGGACAGGCCTTACCGGTGCCGGAGGGCGTGCCGATGGATCATGCGGCGGCATTGCCCGAAGCGTTGGCCACCGTCTGGATGAGCCTGTGCGAGATGGCGCGCCTGTGCAAAGGCGAAACCGTGCTGATTCACGGGGGTGCCAGCGGCATCGGCACTGCGGCCATTCAACTGGCCAAACTGCGCGAAGCCACCGTCATCGCCACCGCGGGCAGTGACGAGAAATGCGACGCCTGCCGCAAACTCGGCGCTCACGCGATCAACTACCACACCGAGGATTACGTCGCCCATGTCAAAGCCATCACGGAGAACAAAGGCGTAGACGTGCTGCTCGATATGGTTGGCGGCGAATATGTGAACCGCAACCTGCAATCCCTCGGCATGCACGGGCGCATGGTCAGCATCGCGCTGCTCGGCGGCTCAAAAGCGGAAATCAGCCTGGGGCGGATGCTGATGAAAAACATCACCTGGTACAACCTGACCCTGCGTTCGCGTGGGGTGGAGGAGAAATCCTGGCTGATGAAGCAGCTGGAGATGCATATGTGGCTGTCCGTCGCTGATAAAAGCTACGTACCGGTCATCGACAGCGTCTTTGCGCTGGAAGAGATGGAAAAAGCACACCAAAAGATGCAACAGGGCTTGCATATTGGCAAAATTATATTAAAAGTGGCCTGAATCGTTTGAAATATACCCCTCCGGGGCTGCTAGCAAGAACAAGAAAGGATCAACACATGGCATTACCTCTGATGCCGAAGGCAACGGCTGTATGGCTCATTGAGAATACCGGCCTGACCTTTGAACAAATTGCAGAATTCTGCGGGATGCACCCGCTGGAAGTACAGGGCATTGCCGATGACGAAGTGGCGGTAGGCATCGTTGGGCAGGACCCGATAGCCGCTGGCCAGCTGACCCGCGAAGAACTGGAAGCCTGCGAGAAGGACGCCAGCAAGAAGCTGACCCTTTCCGGCAAGGCGCGTGAACACCTGTCCACCAAGATCAAGGGCAGCAAATACACGCCGCGTGCCCGTCGTCAGGATAAGCCGGAAGCTATTGCATGGATGCTCAAGCAGCACCCGTATGTAGCGGATTCCAAGATCGTTAAACTGATTGGTACCACCAAGAAGACGATTGAATCCATCCGCGACCGTTCGCACTGGAACATCAACAACATCACTCCGAAAGACCCGGTACTGTTGGGGCTGTGTAGCCAGATGGAACTGGACACGGTGGTGGATAAAGCCCGCGCCGTGGCTGAGAAAAAGGAACTGGGCACCGCGTAAGCGCGCCCGGCGGCTCTCATGGTTGCGCCAACCCAGGAGCATACAGCGTTTCAGGCCATTGACCGATTTGCTAAGGCACGTCTGCTCTGTGTCGGCGATGTCATGCTCGACCGCTTTATCTACGGCAAGGTTGACCGCATTTCGCCGGAAGCACCAATCCCCGTCATTCGCTACGACCATGAAAGCGTTATGCTCGGCGGTGCCGGAAACGTCGTGCGCAACATCGTTTCGCTCGGCGGCCAGTGCAGCTTCGTCTCCATCGTCGGTAAGGACGATATCGGCAAAACCATCACCAGCCTGACCGGTGAACAAAAACAGGTCGATCCGTATTTGATGGTCGATACCAAGCGCCACTCCACCGAGAAAACCCGCTACATCGCGGGCAACCAGCAGATGTTCCGCGCCGACCGCGAAACCGCGATGCCGCTCAGCAAAGCGCAGAAGAAGCAACTGCTCAGCACCATCGAGCAGGAACTGCCCAACGCCGATCTGGTCATTCTCTCCGATTACGGCAAAGGCGTGCTGTCGGATGCGGTAGCGCAGGCGATCATCACCGCGGCGGAGAAGGCGGGCAAACGGGTGGTTGTCGATCCCAAATCGCGTGATCTGTCGGTGTATGCCGGGGCGTGGCTGCTCACCCCCAACCTCAAGGAACTCTGCGATGCCGTGGGCAGGGAACTGACCGAAGAGCAAGACATTGCCGAGGCTGCCCGCGCCTTGATGAAAGAACATCAGCTCTGCAACATGATCGTCACCTGCGGTGCACGCGGCATGGTGCTGTTGCCGGAAGCAGGAGACTGGAGCCATATCCCCGCCATCAAGCGCGAGGTCTACGATGTCTCCGGTGCGGGCGATACCGTGCTGGCGACGCTGGGTGTGGCGCTGGCTATCGGCTGCTCGCTGGAAGAAGCGGGGCTGTATGCCAACAACGCCGCCGGGATTGTCGTGGGGCGCATGGGTACGGCGACCGTTTATCGCACCGATCTCAAAGCGGCGATACACACGCAGGATGCCGTCTCCGGCAGACGTAAGATATTTCCGCAGGACTTAGCTGCCGATCAGGTGGCCTCCTGGCAGAATGACGGGCTGAAAGTCGGCTTCACCAATGGCTGCTTCGACATCGTGCATCCCGGCCATCTCTCGCTGATTAACGACGCCAAGGCTGAATGCGACCGCCTGATCCTCGCCATCAACAGCGATGATTCGGTGCGCCGCCTCAAGGGTGAGACCCGCCCGGTCAACACCGAGATGGATCGCGCCACCTTGCTGGCCGAACTGGCAGCGGTGGATATGGTGGTGATTTTCCGTGAGGACACGCCGGAAGAACTGCTCAAGAAACTACGCCCCGACATCCTGATGAAAGGCGCGGATTACACCAAGGAACAGGTGGTCGGCGGCGATTTTGTCGAGAGTTACGGCGGCGAGGTACGCCTGA
>JAUIJX010000183.1 GCA_030430795.1 Alphaproteobacteria bacterium
CACAGACAGGCTCTCACTCGTTTCGGTGATAAATTCACTAATGAGATCATCCATTGTCTGCTCCAGCTACTCCATACACGTATAGCGCATGTGTATAGATAAAGGCCAACTCAAGTAATTATCAAATAAAAAATACGTAATTTCAAAAAAGAACAACGTATTGATTGCTGACGACGTAAAAGGACGCCGCTTAGACGGCAGCCGCCTCCACATCCACCTCGGTGCGTTTGGCGGTCATGACGCAGGAATCCGCATCCACCTGATACGCAAGATCCGTCCCCATTTCTTCCGCCAGCATGCGCGTCAGATACGCCTGCACGGTTTTGGGTGACAATTGAATAGTGCGATCGCCTGAGAGAATCTTTGCCGTCTCTTCGTCCGATTTCACCGTATCGCCTACGGCGGTGACCGATAGCAACCGCGTTCCGTCATCTTCTGAGGTCACGCGCACGCTGATGGTGCCGCCACGAATCAGAGTGGCCGATGCAATCACAATCATGTTCAGCAACAGGCGCGCCATTTTCTGGCTGACCGAGACACCTGCAGCATCGGTATGGTTATCCGGCCAGTCGAGGGCGATTTTACTGCCGCTGAAGAATTCCTGTGTCAGCTGCTTCTTTTCCTGCAGGCTGGCCTCTCCGAAATCGTTCAGTTTACCGTATGCCTGTCTGAAAAACTGGAGTCGTGAGACCGCTTCCTGAGCACTGCTCCCGATGAGTTCCATCGCTTCGTTCTGCATGTCGAAACCTTGTTCGGCGAGAAATTCGGTTCCGTTATTGACTGCGCCTATCGGGCCGGTAAGGTCGTGACAAAGCCTTGTGCACAAATGTTCGGCCATTTTGGCATCATGCGACATATATATTCTCCAAAAACAACATACGGATTATGTCTCGAGTAAGACGTTTCCTATTAGAACCTAAATTTATAAATTTTTTGTTAAGCGACTTTCCCGGAGGATTTACCGGCCATTGCGTTGATCGCGACCACGACAGCCAGACCGATTAGCATGAATAACGCTACGGAAAGGTGAAAAGCGTTCCAATCCGGAATGTAGGGTGCCGTATGCACCAGCTTCTCATGGCCGTTCATCATGGCGTACTCACGCTGCTGATACGGCCACACCGCCCATAGCGAGCCCGCCAGAAGCCCATTGATAACCAGCACCACTTTGCGATAATGATACTCCAGCAAATGCCCGACGAGTCTCGGAAAGGCAATAAATCCGGTCAGCATTCCCAGAATGAACGGCGCCAGCACGTCCCATTTCATCAGGGCGATGGCGTCGAGTATCAGCATGTACTTACCCAGCACCAGCAGCAAATAAGAGCCGGAGACACCGGGCAGCAGCATCACGCATACCGCCAGAAAGCCAACACCGGCCATCACCGGCATGGTGTCCGGCAGACGCGACGGCTCCAGCATGAACAATCCACCCGCCACGGCCAGACCGGCCAGCACCAGCAGCCACTCGCCGGCGTTGATGCGCCCCAAATCCTTGGCCAGCAGCCAGAGCGAGCCGACAATCAACCCGAAAAACAGGCCATAGACATCTTCCGGATCGCTGCGCATCAGCCCCGGTAGCGAGACCACATTGGTGAAGAAGATAATCGCCATCACCATCCCCATGCCGAGCGGCACCAAAAACGCCCAGTGCGGGCGGGAGATGGCGGCACGGAACTGCCCTTTCATCAGCAGGCGCAGGATCGGCATATCGAAGGAACGCAGCGCGTTAATCAGGGTCTGGTAAATGCCCAGCACATAGGCCATAGTGCCACCGCTGACACCCGGCACGATATCGGCCATGCCCATCAGAAAGCCCTGCATGACACGCAACGATGGAAGGAATGGCCCCATCAGGCGGCTTTGGCTGCTTTTTCGTCGCGGAGGAAGGTCATTGTCTGATCGTCCGACGAGGATTTGTCATAGCGATACCCGGCGACGTCGAAGCCGCGCATGTCATCCAGCGAGGTGATGCGGTTGCGTATAATGTAATCCGCCATCATACCCCTCGCCCGCTTGGCGAAGAAGCCGATGATTTTATATTCGCCGCCTTTCTCATCGCGGAATTGTGCATTCACCAGCGGCGCGTTGAGCAGCTTCGGTTTGACGGCCTTGAAATATTCTTCCGAGGCCAGATTGACTACCAGCGGCGAGGATTGTTTCTTCGTGGCCTGGTTAATCGCCTCGCTGATCTTATCCTCCCAAAAGACATACAAATCTTTGCCGCGCTTGTTGGGCAGCTTTGTGCCCATCTCCAGACGGTAGGGCTGAATCAGATCGCACGGGCGCAGCAGCCCATAATAACCGGAGAGCATGCGCAAATGCTGCGTGGCGAAGGCCAGATCGTCTCTGGTGTATTCACCGACCGGCATGGCATCGTAGACATCGCCCTTGAACATAAAGAGCGCCGCTTTGGCATTGGCTTCGGTGAAGGGCGTGCGATGCATTTGATAGCGCGCGCGATTCAGCTCGGCGATCTTATCGCTCACCTTCATCAGCTCTTTGATTTTATCTGCCGACAGGCGTTTCATGATGCTGTGCAGCTCCATCGTATCATCAAGGAACTCCGGCACCGAGACGGGATACGGCGGCGCTACCGGTGTTTCATCCAGCGTTTTGGAGGGGGAGAGTAACATCAACATGCGTCCGGCCTTTTCTGCTGCTTGGATTGTTCGAGCCAACATAGCGCAAGCAACCAGCCGACGACAAGCCAGAACGGTAATGCCGACCAGCCGACGAAGAAACTGGTGGAGGTGGAGATCGGCCAGATACGGAGAATCAGGGCGATCAGCAGCCCGACAAAGACCGGGTTGCGGCGGAGCGAATCATACTGCACCGCCAGTTTTTTAAGGATGGCGCCAAGAAATAACAGGAACAGCGACAGGCCGATCAGCCCGGCATCGACCGCCCAT
>JAUIJX010000024.1 GCA_030430795.1 Alphaproteobacteria bacterium
CAAGAAGCTGGTGACCAAATTGTGGAACGCCTCCAAATTCGCTGCCATGCAGCTGGAGAATATGGACGGCACCCCGACCACCCCGGCGCAGGATATCGCGAGTGGTATTATTGCCAACACACTCGATCAGGGCTTGCTGATGCGCCTCGGACAGGCCGTCACCAAAGCCACCGCTGCCTTTGACGAATACGAATATTCCAAAGCGCGCGAAGCGGTGGAAGATGTGTTCTGGAATGATTTCTGCGACAATTATCTGGAGCTGGTCAAGTCACGCGCTTACGGCAACGACACCCCCGAAGCGCAGCAATCCGCCTGCTATACCATCTGGCACTGCCTGCGCACCATCCTGAAATTATTCGCACCATTCGTGCCGCACATCACCGAGGAACTCTTCGCCGCTATCTTCGAGGAAAACACCTCCATCCATGCGCGCGGCACCTGGCCGGATGCGGCAGACTTCCCGGCAGCAACAGACGCGGAGGCGAGCTTCGCCGCCACCGTCTCCGTCCTCGCCGCCATCCGTGGTGCCAAGTCGGACAAGGGTGTGTCCATCAAATACCCGATTGACCGCATCGATGTCGCCGGGGAATTCGCCCTCATCGCTCCGACATTGTTCGACCTCAAAGCCGCCGGCAACGTGGCCGACATGGAAGCGAGCGACAGCGCCAAAGGCATCACCACCGAGGACGAACGCTTCACCCTCGCCATCACCTTCGCCGAAGCCGCCGACGTCGCCTAGATAGTATACGTCACGAGCGTATAGCGGTCTGCAAATGCCGGGTTTCTGCGCTTCCGGCTTTCATGTACACCACAGCACATTGGAACTTCTGGTTCTCAAAACCCGAGCATTTTCACCACGCTCTCCATCTCGTGACGTATACTATCTAACTAAGAATGTATCAGATTAAATATCGAGGTTTTCGACCTTGAGCGCATTCTCGACGATGAAGTCGCGGCGCGGTTCCACCACGTCACCCATCAGCGTGGAAAATGCCTCTTCCGCCTCTTCCGAATGCTCGATCTTCACCTGCAGCAGCACGCGGTTCTCAGGGAACAGCGTCGTCTCCCACAGTTGCTCAGGATTCATCTCACCCAGTCCCTTGAAGCGCTGTACCGACAGACCCTTGCGCCCGATATCCATGATCGCCTTGAACAACTGGTTCGGCGTCCACACCAGCACTTCCGTCTGCTTGCGCGTCAGGGTGATAGGCCCGGCATACATATCCTGAACATAGGAGGCGCGCTCATGCAGCTCACGCGCTTCCTTGCTGGCAAAAATCTTTTCATCCAGCAGATGCGATTCTTCTACCCCGCGCACCACGCGATGCACCCGGAAACCTTCTTCGCACATGGAACATTCCCAACCGCCATCGCCGTCATCCAGCGCATTGAGCTTATCGGCAAATGCCTTGGTACGCTTAATCGTCTGCTCCGGCGTCATATTCATGTCGAACAGGTCGGCCATCACCGCCGCTTCCACCACCGTCATCGGCACGCGCCGCGCCAGCACTTCCATGAACCCATTGATCTGGCAGGCTTCCTCAATCATGATGCGCAGCCCGTCTCCGGCCACCACGCGCCCGTCCTGCAATGTTGCTTCCGCCTCGTCCAGCGCCGCGGACAGCAGGTAATGCTCCAGCTCATCGTCATCTTTGAGGTAAGCTTCGCTGCCACCACGCTTCACTTTGTAGAGCGGCGGTTGCGCGATATAGAGATAGCCGCGCTCAATCAGTTCCGGCATTTGACGGAAGAAGAAGGTCAGCAGCAGCGTACGGATATGCGAGCCATCCACGTCAGCGTCAGTCATGATGATAATTTTGTGGTAGCGCGCTTTGTCGATATTGAAATCCTCGCGCCCGATTCCGGTGCCGATCGCGGTGATCAACGTGCCAATCTCCTGCGAAGACAGCATCTTGTCGAACCGCGCCCGCTCCACATTGAGAATCTTCCCGCGCAACGGCAGAATCGCCTGAAACTTCCGGTCACGGCCCTGCTTGGCGGAACCACCTGCGGAGTCGCCCTCCACGATGAACAATTCGGACAGTGCCGGATCTTTTTCCTGACAGTCCGCCAGTTTCCCCGGCAGGCTGGAAATATCGAGCGCCCCTTTACGCCGCGTCAAATCACGCGCCTTGCGCGCCGCTTCACGCGCCGCCGCTGCCTCAACAATCTTGCTGATGATCAGTCGCGCCTCACTCGGATGCTCTTCGAACCACTCGGCGAGCTTGTCACCGGCGATGCTCTCCACCACCGTGCGCACCTCGGAGGACACCAGCTTGTCTTTGGTCTGCGAGGAGAATTTCGGATCCGGTACTTTAACCGACAACACACAGGTCAGCCCTTCGCGCGCATCGTCACCGGAGAGATTGACCTTCTCCTTCTTGGCAATGCCGGAAGCCGTCGCGTAATTATTGATCGTCCGCGTCAGCGCCGCGCGGAAGCCCTGCAAGTGCGTTCCGCCATCACGCTGACGAATATTGTTGGTAAAGCACAGCACATTCTCATGGTAGGAATCGTTCCACTGCATGGCGATTTCCACACCGACACCGTCTTTCTCACCAGACACCGCCACTGTCGCATGCATCGCGCTCTTGTTGCGGTCGAGATATTCGACATACGCCTGCGTGCCGCCTTCGTAATAGAGCTCCACTTCCTGCGGTTCTTCCGCGCGTTTGTCGGTAATACGAATGCGCACACCGGAATTCAGGAACGCCAATTCGCGCAGCCGGTGCTCCAGCGTCGCGAAATCGAAGTCGATAAAACTGAACGTATCAAGCGACGGCATGAAGGTGACCTGCGTCCCTTTCTTGCCATCGGCATCGCCGACCACTTCCAGATGCTTGACCGTATCGCCGTGCTCAAAACGCGCATGGTGTTCTTTGCCATCGCGCCAGACGCGCAACTCCAGCCAGTCGGACAGCGCATTCACCACCGACACGCCCACCCCGTGCAGACCGCCGGAAACTTTGTAGGAATTCTGATCGAACTTACCGCCCGCATGCAGCTGGGTCATAATCACCTCGGCAGCCGACACACCTTCTTCCGGGTGAATCGCCACCGGCACGCCGCGTCCGTTATCTTCCACCGTCAGTGAGCCATCGGCATTCAGAATCACCTGCACCAGATCGCAATGACCGGCCAACGCCTCGTCAATCGCATTGTCCACCACCTCGTAGACCATGTGGTGTAGGCCGGAGCCGTCATCCGTATCCCCGATATACATACCCGGACGCTTGCGGACCGCTTCCAGCCCCTTCAGAACCTTGATCGAATCGGCGCCGTATTCTTCTACTTCTTCCACGTGTTTTTCTGCTGTTTGTGAACTCATATGACTTGGATTTTGCTAAGTTGAGAAAGTCACTTATTGTTGTAGTCTATCTGGCCAGAAATACCAGTAAAAAGCTACGTTTTAAGGCATAAAAATACAGCTCGGAAAACGCGAAAAACCGCCGCTATTGCTCCAGCACCAGCAGGTCTTTCTCGAAACGGTAGCCGGACAGGCGATCGAGGAAGCTGAGTCCCAGCAGAGAACCGTCCATTTTTCCCGGTTTTGCAACGCTCGCCGTCACGCCATCCATCACCACATCGCCGATCTGCACACGATTGAGGCGAACACGCGCCGTCATGGTCAACCCGTTAGCGGTATTAACCGGAAAACGGTAAGATAACGCAGACGCATCGATCCCGACCCGGACAGCGTCGTCATAACTCAGCACCACCAGTGACGCACCGGTATCGACCATCAGTCGGACATCCTGCCCGTTGACCTGCGCCGTGGCATGATAATGCCCGTCCTCACTGCGGCGCAGCGACACGCTGCCACCCGCTTCCGATACCGCATAGGACGGCACCAGTTCAGCAGCGATCCGGTCGTAGATGCGTTTGGCATCATCACGGAAACTATAGAGCAGCACCAGCAGGATCAGTAAACATCCCCAGATCAGCACTTGCCACAGCGCATCCGACACCCGGCCCTTGAAACTGTAGAGCACACCGGGGCCGATCAGCACCAGCAATGCCAGCGCGTAAACCAGCGATCCGCCGCTTTCTTCGTTCATCATACCGGGGAATTGCTGATTCAATCCCCAGATCATCAACGCAACGGCAACTCCAATACCAAGTACGAATCCCAGTTTCATGCTCGCCCCGTACACACCATGCCTTCCGACACGTGCAATGTTTGAAAATGCCCCGGCATCGCCCCGAAATCGGCAGCGTCCGTGCCGGTCATCCATGCCTGCGCCCCCAGTGATTCCAACTCGGCAAACAATTCTTTGCGCCGACTCTCATCCAGATGCGCCACCACTTCATCCAGCAACAGGATCGGCGGTGTTCCCTGCCATAAGGTGCGCGCCCGCGCATGTGCCAGAATGATGGATAATAGTAATGCTTTCTGCTCGCCGGTGGAACAAAATTCGGCTTCCATCTCTTTATCGTGATACCACACGAACAAGCGGCTGCGATGCGCCCCGACCGAGGAGCGCCCACTACGCCCATCATCACGCCGTGCCGCCGCCAGCCGATGCGCCAGCGCTTCTTCCACATCCACCGCCTGCATCCCGTCCGCCAGTAATTGTTCGGCGTCACCCTGCAATTCCAGCGTCGCTTTCGGAAAGGTCGTCGGCGTCTCCGCCAAGGGCAACGCCAGATGATCCAGCACCGCCACACGCGCCGCCGCAATCGCCGTGCTGTAGCCGGCCATTTTCTGTTCCAGTACCGCCAGCCACGCCGGGTCGGCATGCGACGATGACAGCAGGCGGTTGCGCTCGCGCATACTATGCTCATAAGCATAGACGCGTGAGGCATGTTCGTGATCGAAACTATAGACCAGCCGGTCGAGGAACCGGCGGCGCACACTCTGACCTTCGCCGAACATCTGCGCCATCTGCGGCGTCATCCACACCAGCGACAGATGCGGCAAAAACGCGTCCTGACTGCGCATGGTGTCGCCGTCGATACGCACCAGCCGTTTCTCATTACCCGTCTCGGAAATCTCCACCCCGGTGCCGAGTTGCACCGGCTCACCATTGCGCTCCAGCCGCAGCGATGCACTCCACCCGCCCTGCTCGGCGTGGCGGCAGGTAATGTCCGCAAGCCGTGCCCGGCGCAGCCCGCGCCCCGGCGCAAAAAAGGAAATCGCTTCCAGAATATTGGTCTTGCCCGATCCGTTGGCGCCGATCAGCACCGCCGGAGACGGCTCGACCTGCAGCCAAAGCTCACGATAGTTACGAAATTGCTGAAGGGTAATGTGCCGGATACAGGTAGAAGAGACAGGTGCCGCCGGAGAAAAGGTCGAAGGGGCTTCGCTATGCGTGTCCGTCGTCATACCCGCATAGGCATCACGACATAGAGGGCGCCGACATCCGCCGTGTCACGTACCAGCGCAGGCGATGCGGAATCCGACAGCACGAACTGCACGGTGCTGCCTTCGATCTGTGACAGCACATCGATCAGGTAACGCGCATTGAAGCCGGTCTCCACCGCATCGGCGGAATACGATACTTCGAGCGTTTCCTGCGCCGTGCCCTGTTCCGGGCTGCTCGCGGATAATGTCAGCTGACCGGACTCGACCGCCAGCTTCACCCCGCGCGCTTTGTCGGAGGAAATCACCGACACACGATCCACTGCTTTCGACAGTGCCTGTGCATCCACTTCCATCACCTTGTCGTTACCGTCCGGGATCACACGATCGTAATCCGGGAAGGTGCCGTCAATCAGTTTGGACACCAGAATCGCATTGCCGCAGACAAAACGAATCTTGGTATCGGACAGAGAAATTTTCACGTCCGACATATCTTCTTCCAGCAGCTTGGACAGCTCGCCGATGGTCTTGCGCGGAATAATCACGCCCGGCATCCCGGATGCACCCGCAGGCAGCGCCACTTCCAGACGCGCCAGACGGTGCCCGTCGGTCGCCACCGCACGCAAAACATTCGTACCTTCATTTTCCGCCGTATGCAGATACACACCGTTCAGGTAATAACGGGTTTCTTCCGTCGACATCGCAAAACGTGTTTTCTCGACCAGCGCGCGGCATTCCTGCGCCGACAGCACAAAGCTGTGCGCCAGATCGCCTTCCGCCATCGCCGGGAAATCTTCCACCGGCAGGGTCGACAGAGAGAAGTGTGATTGCGCCGCAGAGATGCTGACGCTGTTGGCGTCTTCGGTTTGTTCGATACGAACTTCCGAGCCTTCCGGCAGCTTGCGGATAATTTCATAGAGCATATGCGCCGGCAGCGTCACCGCCCCGGCTTCTTCAATATTCACCGCAGTGCTGTCCACCACCGCCACGTCCATATCGGTCGCGGTCAGTTCCAGACGATCATCGCCTGCTTCCAGTTTAATGTTGGACAGAATCGGAATCGTACCGCGACGCTCAACAACAGACTGGACATGCCCCAGTGATTTCAGCAATACGGAACGATCGACGGCTATCTTCATAGATCCCTCGGAAGAGTAGTTAATAGCTTCTGCAGTGTTTGCACTCATAGTGAAGCGACTATAGCCAGCCGTTTTCGGCTAAGCAAATGAAAAAAGCGCCGTGATTAGTGATTTTGCAGCATGTGCGACAGCAGCTCGACATCTTCGCGCAGTTCCGCATCTTTCATGCTGAGTTCTTCGACGCGCTTGATGGCGTGCATCACCGTGGTGTGGTCTTTGCCGCCGAACTTCCGGCCAATCTCCGGCAAACTCTTGGAAGTCAGTTGCTTGGACAGATACATGGCGATCTGACGTGGCCGCGCCACCGCTACCGAGCGGCGAGCGGAATGCATATCGGACACGCGGATATGGTAATGCCCGGCCACCGTTTTCTGAATATCCTCAACACTGATGCGGCGGTCATTGGAGCGCAGCAGATCATGCAGCACTTCCTGCGTCGTCTCGATGGAAATCTCACGCCCCACCAACGTCGCATGCGCCACCACCCGGTTCAGCGAGCCTTCCAGCTCACGGATATTGGAGGTGATTTTATGCGCCAGAAATTCCAGTACGTTCGATGGCACCGCCACGCCCAGCTTGTCGACCTTCGCCTGCAGAATGCCGAGGCGCAGCTCATAGCTGGTCTGGTGAATATCGGCCACCAGCCCCCAGCCGAGGCGGGAACGGATGCGCTCTTCGATCCCGTCGAGATTCGACGGCGAACGGTCGGCGGAAATCACCAGTTGCTTATTCTGGTCGATCAGCGCATTGAAGGTATGGAAGAATTCCTCCTGCGTGGAGTCCTTGCCGCTGATGAACTGCACATCGTCGATCATCAACACATCGACGGAGCGGAATTGTTCTTTAAACGCGATGGTCTCATTGAAACGCAGCGCCCGGATGAACTGATACATGAATTTTTCAGCCGACAGGTAAATCACCTTGCGCTCCGGATGCGTATGGCGGATGTGCCAGGCAATCGCGTGCATCAGGTGGGTTTTACCAAGCCCAACGCCGCCATAGAGAAACAGCGGGTTACAGCCCTGCACCACCGAACCGGATTCGGCCAGACGCTTGGACGCGGCAAAGGCCAGCTCGTTCGGCTTGCCCACCACGAAATTATCGAAGGTAAAGCGCGGATCGAGCGGCGCACCCAGCTGCTCCAGCGATGGCATCACCGCCGTGGCCGACTGCGATGCAGCCGCTGCTTTTTGCGCTATGTCCTGTACCGCTGCCGCCTGCTCGGACGGACGCACCGGCATCGCCTCGCGTGCCCGCACCACCAGCTCAACACGCTGCACACCGGGTACAGCGGCGATCATGAACTGGCGAATGGTCTCCATGTAATGATTATGCACCCACTCGCGCATGAAGCGCGTCGGCGCGGCGATCATCGCTTCGCCGTCATTCACCCCCAGATATTCCAGCGGCTTGAGCCAGCTCTTGTAAATGGCATCGCCATGTGCCTGCCGCAATTTCTCCAGTATCACGTTCCACGCAAGATCATCGTCTGTCTGTTTGGGTGAAACCTGTTCCTGAGTCGTTTGCGTCATCACACTTGTTGCCACGGTAGCCCCTCCGCTTTCCATCCATTGATTGATCCACGCTGCGCCTGATCGTTGGGATCGCCCTCAAACCCGTGCGCAATATTAAAGCATTGCGTATACCCCTCGGCCAGCATGACCTCAGCAGCATCGCGCGACCGCCCACCTGTCTTGCACAGGAAATAAAGCGGTGTCTCTTTATCGCCAATCAACCCGCCGAGGTGATTGACAAATGTCATATTCAGTTCGAAATCTGGATACAGGCGCCACGACAGCAGCACTGTGTCTTTACCGAGCGACGACAGGTCGGGACGACCGGAGAATGCCCATTCCGGCTCGGTACGTACGTCGATAAGCATGCTGTGTGGTTGATCCTTCAGCGCCGCCCATGCTTCCTGAACGCTGACGTCCGGGACGCCTGCGAGCATGTCAGAAGATGTGCGCTGTGCTGTCAGCATAAGTTCAACCACCCTATTGTTATGTCGCCTGGCTGTAGGCAAAGCGACCCTGTTCCCCGTTTTCACGGAGTCGTTTCATGTATTCTCTTTAAGAACTGCCGATCCTGGCAGAAGAATCGTCCGTTAGGACATTGCCTTTACATGTGAGGACAAGCGGCTGATCTTGCGAGCGGCCGTGTTCAGCTTCATCACACCTTTGCTGACGCCGCGCATGATTTCAGGTTCCGCGCTCTTGAACGCTTCCTGAGCCTGCTTCTTATCGCCTGCCTGAATGGCTGATTCCACACGTTTAATAAAGGTACGGATGCGGCTGCGGCGCGCGCGATTCACTTCAGTGCGCGCTTCCGTCTGCCGAATACGTTTTTGTGCCGATTTATGATGTGCCATAATAAAGTAACACCAATTTCTTACATTGTTTCCTAAAAATACCCAACTGCGCCCGTGTCAGACAGCCTTTAACCTACCTGTATATAATTCACATAACCATATGAATTACATCACCAATTCGACTCGAGCCGCCTCGCTAATTCAGCGCAGGGGAGCTAACCTACCCTCAGCTTCCCCCCGAGTCAAGCGCTTTCCTACACCTCATTTGCACTTTGTGGACAAGAAAAATAACCGACTGAATTCACATGTCTTTAGCAACCACTTATCCACAGGCCGCCCGTTTTCGCGATCGTCGCGTAATCGATGCCTGACAGGACGGGCAAAAAAACGTCGAACGCCCCGTTTGTGTGATCCGTGCAACGGGTGTTGCGCATGCGTAACAAGGCTTGCCTTCCCGGCCATACACCTGAAACTGGTGTTGGAAATATCCCATCTCGCCCGACTCGCGTGCATAGTCCCTGAGCGTCGATCCGCCGGAGGCAATTGCCGCCTCCAACACCGCGCGAATGGCCGCTACCAGCGTCCCGGCCTGCTCGGCACAAAGATGGGCAGGCTGCCCCGGGTGAATGCCACATCGGAACAACGCCTCAGAGGCATAAATATTCCCCACCCCCACCACCAGCCGCTGATCCATCAACACCGGTTTAATAGCAGATTTCTTCTTGAGTAATTCGGTAGCGAGATAATCCTCAGAGAAATGATTCGATAACGGTTCCGGCCCCAGATGCACGAGCAGATCATGCTGCTCAAGCGTATCGGCATCGGCCAGCAGCATCAGTCCGAAACGCCGGGCATCATTGAACACCACTTCCTTGCCGTCATCCATCTGCCAGCGTACGTGATCGTGCCTGGCGAGAGGATAGGCATCCTGTGGCCGCACAATCATCCGCCCCGACATACCGAGATGCCCGATCACCACCGTTCCGTCTTCGAGATAAACCATAAAATATTTGGCACGGCGAGCCACCTTGTTAACCGCCTGCCCGGCAATTCGCTCACAGAAATCCGGCGGGAACGGCACACGCAGATTCGGGCGAAATACCTCCGCACGTATAATCCGCCGCCCGCGCATACTGCTGTCCAGCCCACGCACCACGGTTTCCACTTCAGGCAATTCCGGCATATCGCTCCTTATATACTTGGTGTGTCCGGCAAAAACTGCTAACAGATATGCCGACACGCACAGGGACAGTCAACATATGGCAACACAGGCACGCACGCAACGTACGCATTTCGGCTATGAAGCCGTCGGCGAAGACGTCAAGCAGGGCAAGGTCAACGAGGTCTTCAGCGGTGTCGCCTGGCGCTACGACCTGATGAACGACCTGATGAGCGCCGGCATGCACCATAGCTGGAAGGATCACCTGATCGACAAGCTGCGCCCACGCCCCGGCATGCATCTGCTCGACGTGGCGGGCGGCACCGGCGACATCGCCCAGCGCTTCCTGAGGGCCGGTGGCAGCGAAGTCACCGTCTGCGACATCAACGAATCCATGCTGACGCAGGGCAAGCGCCGCATGACCGATGCCAATCTCCCCGGCGACAAACACTGGCTGCTCGGCAATGCCGAAGCCCTGCCGGTGGAAGACCGCCGCTTCGATGCCTACACCATCGCGTTTGGCATCCGCAACGTCACCCGCATCGACCGCGCACTGGCCGAAGCCTACCGCGTCCTCAAACCCGGCAGCCCGTTCTTCTGTCTGGAATTCAGCCACCCACAGGGCAACGCGCTGAAAAAAATCTACGACGCCTATTCCTTTCGCATCATCCCGAAAATCGGCAAGCTGGTCACCGGCGACGAAGACGCCTACCGCTACCTCGTCGAATCCATCCGTATCTTTCCGGATCAGGAGCAATTCGCATCCATGCTGCGCGACGCCGGGTTCGAGCATGTCAGCTATACCAATCTGACCGGCGGCATCGTCGCCCTGCATACGGGGTGGAAACTCTGAGATGTTCCGCGCCACCCGCAACACCTTCCGCCTGCTGCGCATCGCCACCGTACTGGCGCGCCATGACGCATTGTTCAGTCTGGAAGAAACGCGCGTCGCCCCGGTTATCACCACTATCACCCGCCTCATCCGACGCCGCAACAAGGAGCTACGCAAGGGCCAGCGCCTCGCCAACGCCCTGACCGAACTCGGCCCGTCCTTTATCAAACTGGGGCAGGCACTCTCCACCCGCTCGGACTTTATCGGCGACGACATTGCCCGCGACCTGACCGAATTGCAGGACAACATCCCGCCCTTCCCCACCGCGCAGGCCAGACGCATCATCGAAGAATCGCTGGGCGAGCCGGTGGAGACATTATTTGAACATTTCGAAGACACGCCCGTCGCCGCCGCTTCCATCGCGCAGGTCTATTTCGCCAAAACCCGCGACGGCAAAGACGTCGCCGTCAAAATCCTGCGCCCGGATATTCATAAAGCCTTCGAACGCGACCTCGACTTATTCTATTGGATCGCCGAACTGATCGAGCGCCGCCTGCCCTCCTACCGCCGTATGAAACCACAGGAAATGGTACATACACTCGGTGAATCGGTCGCCTTTGAGCTGGATCTGCGCTACGAAGCCGCCGCCGCCGTCGAGCTGAAGAAAAACACCCGCGACGACAAAGGCTTCTACGTACCGACCATTTACTGGGAATACACCTCCGAGTATGTGCTGACGCTGGAGCGTATCTACGGCATCCCGGTCAGCAATCTGGAACTGCTGCGCAAGGAAGGCTACGATTTCGGCACCATCGCCTATAACGCCGCCAGCACCTTCTTCAATCAGGTCTTCCGCGACGGGTTTTTCCACGCCGACCCCCACCCCGGCAATGTGTTCATCCTCCACGACCACACCATCGCCGTCGTCGATTTCGGCATCATGGGACGGCTGGAGCGCAAGGATCGCATCTTCCTCGCCGAAGTGCTCTACGGTTTCCTGACCGAGGATTACGAGCGCGTCGCCCGCGTCCACAAAGCCTCCGGCATCGTCCCGCCGCATAAATCGGAAGAGCATTTCGCGCTGGCCTGCCGCGCCATCGCCAAACCGATCCTCGACAAACCGCTCAATGAAATTTCCGTCGCACGCCTGCTCGGCCAGCTCTTCCAGATTTCCGAGACCTTCGAGATGCAATTGCAGCCGCAACTCCTGCTGCTGCAAAAAACCATGATGCTGACCGAAGGCGTCGGCCGCAGTTTCAAACCCGACATGAATATGTGGAAGATGGTCGAGCCGCTGATTAAAGACTGGGCGAAGGAGAATCTGAGCGCCCGTGCCCAGATGAAACACACGGTGGAAGAGACCGCGCAGCGCCTACGCAAGCTGCCGGAGATTCTCGACAAGGCCGAGCGTACGCTGAACCGCCTCGCCGAGATGCCGGAAAAAACCGAAGAGGACGTCAAACAATCGGCACGCATGGAGGAGAGTCACCTCGTCTCCGGCATCCTGATTGCCACGCTGGCCGCCGTTGTCAGCGGGTTTTCCGTCTGGTTTGCCATGCAATAATGTGAAATAGAAATTTTCACAAAAGATATGAGTAAATAAGTAGACATCCCGATCATCCAGCCTATAATGCCGATATGAGCAAACGTGTCCTGCTAATCATCAGCGGCAGTATCGCCGCCTATAAATCACTGGAACTGATCCGCCTGTTGCGGCAGGACGGGCTGGCCGTCAACGCGATCCTGACACAAGGCGGCGCCGAATTCATCACCCCGCTTTCCGTCTCCTCCCTCACCGGCAGCGAGACCTATACCGAATTATTCTCCCTCAAAGACGAAGTCGAGATGGGGCATATCCGGCTGGCACGCGAAGCGGACGCCATACTCGTCGCCCCCGCCAGCGCCGATCTGCTCAGCAAAATGGCGCAGGGCATGGCCAACGATCTAGCCACGGCGACCTTGCTGGCAGCCGATGTGCCGGTCTTCGTCGCCCCGGCGATGAACCACCGCATGTGGGAGAAGGATGCCACCCAGCGCAACATCAAACAGCTGGAGCAGGACGGTATCAGCGTCATCGCCCCGGAAAGTGGCGATCTGGCTTGCGGCGAAACCGGCTCCGGCCGCATGGCCGACCCGGAGGCAATCCGCCAGATACTCCTCAAACAATTGGAACTGACCCCGCGTCCCGCACCGCTGGCAGGCAAAAAAGCCATTGTCAACGCCGGGCCGACGCAGGAGCCAATTGACCCGGTGCGCTACCTCAGTAATCACTCTTCCGGCAAGCAGGGCTACGCTATCGCCCGCGCCTTGTGGCTGGCCGGTGCCGACGTCACACTCATCAGTGGCCCGACCCACCTGCCCCCGGTCAGTGAAGCAAGCCAGATCAATGTGCAAACCGCATCCGAAATGTATGACGCGACGCTGGGCGCACTGCACGCGGACATCGCCATCTGCACCGCCGCCGTTGCCGACTGGACGGTTGCCCAACCGGCGGAACAGAAATTGAAAAAACGTGACAGCGGCGAGCCGCCGACATTGCAACTGACCGAGACGAGAGACATCCTCGCCGCACTCAGCCAGCACCCGACCGATCGCCCGGATCTGGTGATCGGGTTCGCAGCCGAAACGGAAAAAATGGCCAGCCATGCCAAAGCCAAACGCGAACGCAAGGGCTGCGACTGGATCGTGGCTAATGATACTTCCGGCGGCAAAATCTTCGGTGCCGACGATACCGAAGTCACGCTGGTGACTGCCGAGGGCAGCGAGCCGTGGCCACCCATGAGCAAACAGGACGTCGCCTACAAACTGACCGACGCCATTATCGCATTTTTCAACGCCAACCAACAACGAGGTGCCGCATGACATCGATCGATATTGCCATTCAACAACTGGAGCATGGAAGCGACCTTCCGCTGCCCGCTTACGCCACCGCCGACAGCGCCGGTATGGATTTGCTCGCCGCCATCGATGCCGACATCACGCTGGCGCCGGGTGAGCGTAAACTGATCCCGACCGGCATCGCCATCGCCCTGCCGGAAGGCTACGAAGCACAGGTACGGCCACGCTCCGGCCTCGCCCTTAAGCAAGGCATCACCGTCCTCAACACTCCCGGCAC
Source organism: Alphaproteobacteria bacterium (assembly GCA_030430795.1). Taxonomy (GTDB): domain Bacteria; phylum Pseudomonadota; class Alphaproteobacteria; order Rickettsiales; family UBA998; genus JAUIJX01. The sequence continues at coordinate 13,856 of JAUIJX010000024.1, forward strand.
CATCGACGCGGATTACCGCGGCGAGATCGGCGTCATCCTGATTAATCTCGGACAGGAACCGGTGACCATCAATCGCGGCTTCCGCGTCGCACAGATGATCATTGCGCCCTACACGCGCGGCAACTGGCAAGCCGTCGAGTCACTGGAAGACTCCGCGCGCGGCTCCGGCGGTTTCGGTTCCACCGGCACCTCCTCGGAGCGAAAGGCCTCCTGATGACGCCCATTTCCCAGAAGATGCTCTACACGATCGAGGCGATCATCCACATCGCCCTCTATCACGGCACGCGCCCGATCAACGGCAAAACGCTGGCGGAAACCCAGAACCTGCCGCCGCGGTATCTCGAGCGTATGCTGCAAAAGCTGGTGCATGACGGCATCCTGCGCAGCATCCGTGGCCCGCGTGGTGGCTATGTGCTGGCCAAGGAACGCCGCCACATTACCCTCGCCGATATTTATCAGCTGGTGATGGAACAGGAAGCCGAAGACAGTCAGCAGGGACAACTCACCGGTATCGGTGAAGGCATCGTCCTGCCGGTACTGGAAAAAGCCGGAGAAGAAACGCTCACGCGCCTCTCCACCACCACCATTGCAGATCTGTGCGAACAGGCCTATCATGACCGCCTCGTCTATCCGCAAGAGGAATACCACGCTCGCGCCGAACAGGCCCGGCAGGAAGATTTCACCATTTAACGCATTCATGTCAGTAACAGGAGACTCACCATGGCATCCCCGCAAGCGAAACCACAGGATACACAAGCGAAACTCGACGCACCCGGACGCGGACATACCTACAGTTCGATTCTGGAAACCATCGGCAACACCCCGATGGTTCGGCTGAACCGTCTGGCGGATGAAGCCGGTAGCAAAGCCACCATCTACGCCAAGCTGGAATTCTTCAACCCGCTGGCCTCGGTCAAAGACCGCATCGCGCTCTCGATGGTCGAAGCAGCGGAAGCCTCCGGCAAGCTGACAAAGGATGCCGTGCTGGTCGAGCCGACGTCGGGAAATACCGGTATCGCGCTGGCCTTCGTCTGCGCCTCCAAAGGCTATCGCCTGATCCTGACCATGCCGGAAAGCATGTCGCTGGAGCGCCGCCGTATGCTGACCTTCCTCGGTGCCGAGCTGGAGCTGACCCCGGCCACCAAGGGCATGAAAGGCGCCATCGAACGCGCGCAGGAAATTGTCGACAGCAGCAGCAACGCCTTCATGCTGCAGCAATTTGAAAACCCGGCCAATCCGGAAATCCACCGCAACACCACCGCACTCGAAATCTGGGAAGATACCGATGGCGATGTCGATGTCTTCATCGCCGGTGTCGGCACCGGCGGCACCGTCTCCGGTGTCGGGCAGGTGTTGAAAGAGAAAAAGCCGGACGTGAAAATCATCGCCGTCGAACCGGAAGACAGCCCGGTACTCTCCGGCGGACAGCCCGGACCGCATAAGATTCAGGGCATCGGCGCCGGTTTCGTCCCCGGCAACCTCAACCGCCAATATGTCGATGAGATCATTACCATCGCTAATGAGACAGCCTTCGCCACCGCCCGCAAAGCGGCGAGCTTAGAGGGTATCCCGGCGGGGATTTCCTCCGGTGCGACATTGGCCGCAGCGCTCGAAGTGGCAGCACGACCGGAGATGGCAGGT